>NZ_JAELUD010000249.1:0-302 GCF_016429185.1 Aquitalea sp. ASV11 | reverse complement strand
CCCCCCCCCCCCCCCCCCCCCCCCCCCCCCCCCCCCCCCCCCCCCCCCCCCCCCCCCCCCCCCCCCCCCCCCCCCCCCCCCCCCCCCCCCCCCCCCCCCCCATTTTTCAAGCAGAAGACGGCATACGCGATTATTGCGTTCGTCTCGTGGGCTCGGAGATGTGTATAAGAGACAGGGCACCGATATGGCGCGACAGCGCGGCATGGCCCGCAACCGGCGGCAGATTACGCGCGCCACCACCTTCGTCCGCCACTTCGTAACGCTGATCTATGCCCAGGGTGAAGGCGGAATAGTGGTCGAAG
>NZ_JAELUD010000248.1:0-302 GCF_016429185.1 Aquitalea sp. ASV11 | reverse complement strand
GCGCTTGCCGTTGTGGCTGAAGTGGTACCAGTACAGCAGCATGGAGCCGAAGGAAGCCATCAGGCGGTCGGCGATGTCACGCGCACCGGCGATGTTGTGGTCGTCCTTTTCCGGCAGGGTGCAGCCCCTGTCTCTTATACACATCTCCGAGCCCACGAGACGAACGCAATAATCGCGTATGCCGTCTTCTGCTTGAAAATAGGGGGGGGGGGGGGGGGGGGGGGGGGGGGGGGGGGGGGGGGGGGGGGGGGGGGGGGGGGGGGGGGGGGGGGGGGGGGGGGGGGGGGGGGGGGGGGGGGGGG
>NZ_JAELUD010000247.1:0-302 GCF_016429185.1 Aquitalea sp. ASV11 | reverse complement strand
CCCCCCCCCCCCCCCCCCCCCCCCCCCCCCCCCCCCCCCCCCCCCCCCCCCCCCCCCCCCCCCCCCCCCCCCCCCCCCCCCCCCCCCCCCCCCCCCCCCCCCTTTTTCAAGCCGAAGACGGCATACGAGATTATTGCGTTCGTCTCGTGGGCTCGGAGATGTGTATAAGAGACAGGGTCCACTACCCGTCGATCTACATCGTCGAATCGGGTGAGGATGTACTCCAGCATCATGAAGTTGGTTAGCAGGATGTCTGGTGGGATATCCGCCATGGCATCGCGCTCAGGTTTCTTTTCCTGCCC
>NZ_JAELUD010000246.1:0-302 GCF_016429185.1 Aquitalea sp. ASV11 | reverse complement strand
CCCCCCCCCCCCCCCCCCCCCCCCCCCCCCCCCCCCCCCCCCCCCCCCCCCCCCCCCCCCCCCCCCCCCCCCCCCCCCCCCCCCCCCCCCCCCCCCCCCCCGCTTTTCAAGCAGAAGACGGCATACGCGATTATTGCGTTCGTCTCGTGGGCTCGGAGATGTGTATAAGAGACAGGCGTGAGCCTTTGCCGTGCTCAGGTCGTCGGTAGCATGCTGCAGAGATTCTTCTGCTGCACGCTTGGCCTCATTGTCGCGCGCTTCGTCGAGATCCTCGCCGCGGATCGCCGTATCAGCCAGGACGG
>NZ_JAELUD010000245.1:0-302 GCF_016429185.1 Aquitalea sp. ASV11 | reverse complement strand
CCCCCCCCCCCCCCCCCCCCCCCCCCCCCCCCCCCCCCCCCCCCCCCCCCCCCCCCCCCCCCCCCCCCCCCCCCCCCCCCCCCCCCCCCCCCCCCCCCCCCCGTTTTCAAGCAGAAGACGGCATACGCGATTATTGCGTTCGTCTCGTGGGCTCGGAGATGTGTATAAGAGACAGGGCCTGGAGCCTGTGGCAGGCCGAAGGCCGCAACCACGACGCCCTGCCGCTGGTATGGCCGGTGCGCGGCCTGCGCACCGACCGCATTCCGCAGGACATCGACGGCCTGATGGGCTATTACTCCTTT
>NZ_JAELUD010000244.1:0-302 GCF_016429185.1 Aquitalea sp. ASV11 | reverse complement strand
CGCGCGGCGACAGGGCAACGCTGCCTTTCAGCCAGTCGGTATTGGGCAGCAGGCCGATCTGCACAAAAATGCCTTCCAGCGCCACATGGTGGGTTTCCCCGGTAATGCGCTCCTGATAGCTCAGGCCCTGTCTCTTATACACATCTCCGAGCCCACGAGACGAACGCAATAATCGCGTATGCCGTCTTCTGCTGGAAAAGGGGGGGGGGGGGGGGGGGGGGGGGGGGGGGGGGGGGGGGGGGGGGGGGGGGGGGGGGGGGGGGGGGGGGGGGGGGGGGGGGGGGGGGGGGGGGGGGGGGGGG
>NZ_JAELUD010000243.1:0-302 GCF_016429185.1 Aquitalea sp. ASV11 | reverse complement strand
CGATGCCTTGCAGGTGATTCTGGAAAGCTTCGAAGGCCCGCTGGATTTGCTGCTCTACCTCATCCGCAAGCAAAACCTGGATGTGCTGAATATCCCCATGGCCGACATCACCCGCCAGTACATGGGCCTGTCTCTTATACACATCTCCGAGCCCACGAGACGAACGCAATAATCTCGTATGCCGTCTGCTGCTTGAAAAGGGGGGGGGGGGGGGGGGGGGGGGGGGGGGGGGGGGGGGGGGGGGGGGGGGGGGGGGGGGGGGGGGGGGGGGGGGGGGGGGGGGGGGGGGGGGGGGGGGGGGG
>NZ_JAELUD010000242.1:0-302 GCF_016429185.1 Aquitalea sp. ASV11 | reverse complement strand
AAGCCGGTGCGCGGATTGGCAAACGGGATATTGGCAAAATTTTCGCTATTGCGGCTGAACTGGTCGCGCCCGCTGCGCGCACCGGCATTCAGCTGCGGCCACAGCGCACTGTCCACCACACCCAGGCCTGTCTCTTATACACATCTCCGAGCCCACGAGACGAACGCAATAATCTCGTATGCCGTCTTCTGCGTGAAAAAGGGGGGGGGGGGGGGGGGGGGGGGGGGGGGGGGGGGGGGGGGGGGGGGGGGGGGGGGGGGGGGGGGGGGGGGGGGGGGGGGGGGGGGGGGGGGGGGGGGGGG
>NZ_JAELUD010000026.1:0-53421 GCF_016429185.1 Aquitalea sp. ASV11 | reverse complement strand
AACGGCAAGGCCATGCTGGACCTGAAAAAAGGCGGCATTTTCCCGCTGGTGCATGGCGTGCGCTCACTCTCGCTGGAACACGGAATCAGCCAGTGCAACACCTTCGACCGGCTGCACGCACTGGCCGAAGCCGGACATCTGGACAAGGAGCTGGCCATTGAAATTGCCGAATCGCTGTCCTTCCTGCTCACGCTCAAGCTGAGCCAGGGTTTGCAGCAGCTGTCGCTGGGCAAACTGCCGGGCAACCAGATTGAACCGGACCAGCTGTCCACGCTGGAGCGCGACCTGCTGAAAGATGCGCTGGCCGTGGTGAAGAAGTTCCGCACCCAGCTGCGTCATCACTTCCGCCTGGGGAGCTTCTGATGCTGGGCAATCTCAAACGCCAGTGGCAGCGCCGCATGCTGAAAGACCCGCGCTATGCCAGCCTGTTTGTCGATGACACGCAGGAGGTGGTGAGCGTGGACTGCGAAACCACCAGCCTGAAAGTGCAGGAAGCCGAGCTGTTGTCGATTGGCGCGGTGAAGCTGCGCGGCAACCGCATCCTGTCCAGCCAGTCTTTTTATGTGCTGGTCAAACCCACGCGCAAGCTGGAAAGCCGCAATATCAGCATTCACGGGCTGCGGCCCATGGATGTGTCGGAAGGTCTGGATGCTGACGACGCGGTGCGGCAATTGCTGGATTTCATCGGCGGGCGGCCGCTGGTGGGCTATTACCTGGAATACGATGTGGCAGTGCTCAACAAGTATGTGCGCGGCATCACCGGCATCAGCCTGCCCAACCGGCAGATCGAAGTCTCCGGCCGCTATTACGACTACAAGTTCAAGCAAAACCCTGGTGCCTACATCGACCTGCGGCTGGCCGAGCTGATTGCCGACCTGCAAGTACCGGCCCTGCCACGCCACGACGCGCTGAACGACGCCATTACCGCCGGCATGCTGTACCTGGCCTTGAAACAGCGTGGTTTTGGCTGACAAGCCCCTTATGCCGTGAAATGCAAAAAACCCGGCCGAAGCCGGGTTTGTCTTGCATGCCTGCTGTAAGCGCAGGCTCAGTAGCCCATTTCCTCGTGCTGGGTTTCCACCTGCGTGCCAGCGCCCAGTGACATCATCAGCAAGGCGATGCGCTCATGCACGATCACGGTATGGCTATTACCGGAAAACTGCATGAAACGACGCAAATCTTCCCGTACCTTACGCGAACCGGTGACATCAATGATGATGTCCACCTGATCGCCCTGTTCAGCAATCTCGATGAAGTTGCTGGTCACCGGAACACCGCGCTCGCGCGCCAGCGCGATACCGGGCAGACGCAGATCCAGATCAGCCACACCCACCATCTCAACAAACGGCGCATCCAGCAATTGCCGCAACAAAGGGGTGCCAGTGACACCTGCGCCAATCATGCCGATTCGGTATTTTTCCATTTCACCCTCGAAGCCAGGCAGCTGATTATGCCCTTAGAATAAGAGCGCATACTCTAGCAGCTGACTTCGAACCCGGATTTGAGACAAATCAAACAGCAGGCACACCGGCAGGAAAACCCTTGGCATCCCAAACCGACATGCACACGACCAGCAGACTCAGTGCAGGCTCTGCCGTGACAGAAAACGCAGATAGCCGACGCCCTCCAGCCAGAATCCACCATCAGCCAGCGGCGTGGCGTCTTCCAGCTCACCCAGCGTCAGGACCAGGTTCTGGCCATCGACATGCGCCTCCAGCACGATGTCGTCCTCATCGGCAAACTCTTCCGATGCGCCGTGTTGATCGGGTTTGATGAACTGGTTGTTGACCTGAATGTAATCAGACTCATTGAGCAAGCGCAGGATGTTCATGGCAGCCTCCGTGTAATGCAGTTGAGAGACAAGGTCACAGCCGACAGTCACCTGCAGTGATGCAACCGTTTGCCGCCACAGCACTGTCAGGCCGATGCAGCATCAGTACGCACCCTTCATCACAGCCAGCCACGTTCCGCGAACGACACCGCCTGGCTGCCCGTTACCACAAAATGATCAAGCAAACGGCAGTCCACCAGGGCAAGGGTTTGTGTGAGGCTGCCGGTCAGCGCCCGGTCTGCCGCCGAAGGTTCTGCCACCCCGGACGGGTGGTTGTGCGCCACAATCACCGCAGCTGCATTGTGCTGCAGACAGCGACGCGCCACTTCACGCGGGTAGACCCTGGTTTCCGTCAAGGTACCGCTAGCCACCTCCTCCACTGTAATCACCCGGTGCTGAGCGGTGAGGAACAGCACCACAAACACTTCGATATCACGCCTGCCTATCACCCAGCGCAGATAGTCCTTGACTGCATCCGGGCTGCTGAGCGCATCAG
The DNA here is from genome assembly GCF_016429185.1 of Aquitalea sp. ASV11. NCBI lineage: Bacteria > Pseudomonadati > Pseudomonadota > Betaproteobacteria > Neisseriales > Chromobacteriaceae > Aquitalea > Aquitalea sp. ASV11. The sequence continues at coordinate 51,094 of NZ_JAELUD010000026.1, read as the reverse complement.
TCAGGTTCATTTCTTCGGCCAGTGCGCGACGCGCCAGTTCCTTGCTGGCCATCAACTGGGCATATTTTGCCGACCCCAGTCCGGGGCAGCGCTCAAACGCTGCCAGATCACAATTGAGCAGCGCGGCAAGGGAGCCGAACTCGGCCAGCAAATGTCTGGCCATGTCCACCGCCGTCATTCCCTTGATGCCGGTGCGCAGGAAGATGGCCAGCAACTCGGCATCGGATAGCGCAGCAGCGCCACGAGCCAGCAGTTTTTCGCGCGGGCGTTCTGCCAGGGGCCAATCGTTAATGGACATCAATCATCTTCCTTACTTTGGCTATAGCCTGTTTGCACGCAGTGAGCAAACATCATATCCATGTCGCGGTACTTCTCTGTGCTGGCCAAGGACCAGTTGCAAAGCGCTGCGCGACCTTGGCCGATTTCCGCTAAAATGCGCTCTTTATTGCACACTCCTTCAAGACAGCCATGACAGCCCGACGCATCCTGCTAGGTGTGAGCGGCGGCATTGCCGCCTACAAAGCAGCCGAACTCACCCGCCTGCTGGTCAAGGCCGGTCATACGGTGGAAGTGGTGATGACCGAGTCCGCCACCCGCTTTGTCACCCCGGTTACATTTCAGGCCCTGTCCGGCCATGCGGTTTACACAGACCTGTGGGACCCGCGACCGGACAACGCCATGGCGCATATCGAACTGTCGCGCCGGGCAGATGCCTTCCTGATTGCCCCGGCCAGCACCAACCTGCTGTTCAAGCTGGCCCACGGCGTGAGCGATGACCTGATTTCCACGCTGGCCGCCGCCCGCACCTGTCCGCTGATCGTCGCTCCGGCAATGAACCGCCAGATGTGGCAAAACCCGCCCACCCAGCGCAATGTCGCCCAGCTGAAGGCGGACGGGGTGTCGGTTTGGGGACCGGACAGCGGTGAACAAGCCTGCGGCGAAGTGGGCGAAGGACGCATGCTGGAGCCGGAAGCACTTGCCGAAATGCTGGAAGGCTTTTTTATAGCCAAAACCCTGGCCGGCAAAAAAGTGGTGCTGACCGCAGGCCCCACCTATGAAGCCATCGACACCGTGCGTGGCATCACCAATATCAGCTCCGGGAAAATGGGCTATGCACTGGCACGCGCCTGCCGCGACGCCGGTGCCGACGTAACGCTGATTTCTGGCCCCACCGGCATGCCTGCCCCCATCGGTATGACGCGCATCAATGTGGACAGCGCCCTGCAAATGCACGATAGCGTGATGCAGACTGTCGGCGCTGCGGACATTTTCATCAGTGTGGCTGCGGTGGCTGACTACCGGGTAAAAAACCGCTCGGAGCACAAGATCAAGAAAGGCGCGGGCCTGCCGATCATCGAACTGGAAGAAAACCCTGACATCCTGGCCACGGTAGCCAGCCTGCCCGCCGCACCGTTCTGTGTCGGCTTTGCTGCCGAAAGCCAGAACCTGCTGGAATTTGCCGAGAGCAAACGCAAGAAAAAACGGCTGCCGCTGCTGGTGGCCAATCTGGCGCAACACGCCATGGGTGCGGACAGCAACCAGGTTGTGCTGCTGGACGATGCCGGAGCCCACGCGCTGCCGGACATGCCCAAGCCCGCCGTGGCCCGGGCCATTGTCGAGCATCTGACCCGTCTGCTGCCCCGTTAAGTCGCAACCACAATCCGACCTTGCCCCAAGGCAGGCCCGCGCGGCCTGCCTGCCCATTTGATTCGCAGGAATACCATCATGAAACCTGTTGTAGACGTCAAAGTGCTGGACCCGCGCCTGCACGACAACCTGCCCGATTATGCCACGCCCGGTTCTGCCGGTCTGGATCTCAGGGCTGCCATTGACAAGGACTTGCTGATTGCACCGGGTGAAACCCAACTGGTGCCCACCGGCATGGCCATTCACATTGCCGACCCCAAACTGGCCGCCATGATCCTGCCGCGCTCCGGCCTGGGCCACAAGCATGGCATCGTGCTGGGCAATCTGGTCGGCCTGATCGACTCCGACTACCAGGGCCAGCTGTTTGTCTCGGTATGGAACCGGGGGCACACCGCCTTCCACCTGACACCGCTGGAACGCATTGCCCAGATGATCATCGTGCCGGTCGTCCAGGTGCAGTTCAATCTGGTGGATGACTTCGACCAGTCCGAACGTGGCGAAGGCGGCTTTGGCAGTACCGGCCGCAGTTGATGGATCAAGGCCGGTCAGACTCTGACCGGCCTTCTTCATGGCATATCCGGTCTGGGATATCTATACTGGGGCAACGTTTATCATGAACGAACCCAAGCGCAGCAGATATTGCCTCACAGGACATGCGTAGCACTAGCACACTGAACATGCCATCCGCCCAACCCTTGCCGGACATCCTCGACAGCCTGGTGGCACTGACTGCCCAGCGCGAACGCCGTACGCTGGAAATCAGCCTGCTCACCACACTGCGTGAGTTGCTGAAGGATTGCACGGTTGCGCTATACAACTGCCGCTGGATTGACGGCCATCCCTGGTGGCGCATCCAGCTGGACAGCCTGGACGAGCTACCCCAGCAAAACCAGCCATGGACCCTGCCCGGCAGCAAAATGCTGCGCATCCTGCTGCAACAGGATGAACGCCAGGACGTCTACTCCACCGATACCGGCCTGTGCCTGCCGCTGTATCAGGCCAATCAGGTGGTGGCGGTACTGATGATCACTCCACATGAAGGGGTGCAGGTGGATCACACCCTGCTGCTGGCGCTGGCACGCATCCATGAGAATTTCCTCAACCTGCTGCACGCCTCCGACAGTGACACCCTCACCGGCCTCTTCAACCGCCGCAAGTTTGACAGTCAGCTGTTTGCCCGGGTTGCCCAGCAGCAGGACAGCACACCACGGCTACCTTATCTTGCCTTGCTGGACATCGATCATTTCAAGCAAGTGAACGATACCTACGGCCACATGATTGGTGACGAAGTATTGCTGATGCTGGCACAACGCATGCAGCAGTTCTTTGGTGAAGATGACGGCCTGTTCCGCTATGGCGGCGAAGAATTCGCCATCCTGTTCAACTCTGTCAGTGACGAAAAGGCACAGGCCATTCTGGAAGGTTTTTGCACCCGCATTTCCACCCAGCCCTTTCCGCAAGTGGGCCAGGTCACTGTCAGCCTGGGCTTTACCAGACTGGGCAACTGCATGGTGCCAGCCCAGGCGATAGAACGTGCCGACAAGGCGCTGTACTACTCCAAAAGCCATGGCCGCAACCAGGTAAACCAGTTTGAAGCCCTGCAACAACTGGGTATGGTGAGCGAGGCCGAAGTCGCCAGTGGTGACATCGACCTGTTCTGACACCAATACGGCCTTAACGCAGCGAGAATGCCTCGTGGTGAAAACGCGGCGGCACGGCACGTGCAGCCAGTTGCCGCTGCAAGCTGCGTCCCAGGCCTTCCGGGCCACAAAACCAGACATCGCTGGCCGTCGGCAAGGCATCAGCCTGCAGGCGTTGTCCCTTGTCACTCTCCAGCACATGCAGACGGATACCCAGCCGACGGCATGCCGTGCGTATTTCTTCCAGCGCGGCAGCTTCTGCCGCATGGCGCACACAGTAATAGAAATCCACCGGCACCGTCAGTGGCCGCCAGGCAGCCTGCAACCAGGCCAGAAACGGCGTCACGCCCACTCCGCCGGCCACCCACACTTGCGGGCCATCCAGCGGCCGTCCATCCACCGCACCGGTAAAACCGCCATACGGCCCTTCCACCTCGACCGTCATCCCCACCTGCAAGCGCCCGGCCAGGCTGGCGGTGTAGTCGCCCAGTGCCTTGATGACAAAACGCAGCTCGCCATACCCCGGCCAGGCCGAGGCAATGGTGAAGGGGTGCGCACCCTCCTTTGCCTCCAGCCGCAGCAGGGCAAACTGCCCGGCCTGATGCCCGGGCCAGCGCGGCAACAGGCAACTGACTTCCAGCATATTGCCCGGCAAGGGGCGCAGCGCGGTAATGCTGCCACCATAACGCTGCAGAATACCGGTTTTACCTTGCAGTGAAGCCAGGGCGGCAAACACACCAGCCAGCATGGCAATGGCCAGGCCCCAACCCAGCGGCGTCCACCAGAAGGCCGGCGGAATCAGGATCACGCTGTGAAACACGCCCATCAGGTAGACCGGGGCAAACAGCCTGTGCAATTTGCGCCAGAAGCCATATGGCACCAGGCGCAACAAGGCAATGATCACCAGCCCCAGAATCGCCCAGGCAGCCCATTCCCCCACCTGCTTGGCCAGACCGGTCCAGGAAAATACATGTGGATGAAACGGCTTGTTTCTGGGGGCAAGCAAACCCAGCTGCATCAACCAGCGTGGAGACAAATCCAGCAACCAGTGACCTGCCAGCATCAGGCCGGCAGCAATCCCCAGCCGACGGTGCAGGCGGTACATCTTGTCCAGCCCGCCCCACAGCTTTTCCAGCCACAAGGGGCGGATGCCCAGCAGCATGCCCAGCGACATCAGCATGATCATCTCCACGCCGCTCAACAGCATCAACTCATGCCGCCAGGCAAAATAATTGTCCGGCCAGGGAATATAAAGCGCGTGACACAGCACGAAGGCCAGTGCGGTCAGCAACATAGCCGAAGCCAGCGGATAGCTTGTCCAGCGGAATGATTTCACGATATCGCCCCGAAAATAAGATTCAGGACATTTAACTAAGCAGGCATGTCGCAGTGTTGTCGCTCGCGGCCGGAAATGTTGCTGATTGATAATCGGGCCAGCTGCCTTAACAAATATTCGCAAATCAGCACAAAACCGGCCCCGCACCTTGCAGCGCTATTGACATCCACCCCGGCAGCCCCATTTAATTCCCACTTTTAGCGCGCCGTAGTCTTTGCAGCGTCTCACTTACTCTCCCCGAACAGGAAAATCTCATGGCCATTACCGTAAACGGCGTCGAAATCACTGAAGCCATGGTGCAAGCAGAACAGGAAAACCACGCAGATGCGCCCAACCCGCGCGATGCAACCATCCAGGAACTGGTTCTGCGTGAACTGCTGCTGCAAAAAGCCAAGGCCGAAGGCCTGGACGCTGCCAACCCCAATGCAGCCATTGGTGCCCTGCTGGAAAAGGAAATCCAGGTAGAGCCGGTGGACGAAGCCACCTGCCGCGCCTTCTACGACGAATACCCGGAACGCTTTGCCAGCGGCGAATCCGCCGTGGCCAGCCACATCCTGTTCCCGCTGGGTGGCGGTGACGAGCTGGGCAATATGCTGGCCAAATCCAAGGCTGAAGGCGTGCTGGCCGAAGTACAGGCCAACCCGTCCCGCTTTGCCGACCTGGCCCGTGAACACTCCACCTGCCCGTCCGGTCAGCAAGGCGGCAGCCTGGGCCAGTTTGGTCGCGGCCAGATGGTGCCGGAATTCGAACAAGCGGTATTCAGCACCGAAGCCGGCCAGATCACCCCGAACCTGGTGCAAACCCAGTTTGGCTACCACATCATCCAGGTGAACGAGCGCAATCAGGGCGGCCAGATCAGCTTTGACGACATCAAGCAGCGTCTGCAGCAATACCTGACCCAGATGGCCGGCAACAAGGCCATGCACGAATACCTGGCCGGCCTGGTACAAGCCGCCAAGATCGAAGGCTACAGCATGCCGGCGCTGTAATCCGGCTCTCTGTCAGTGCAAGAAACAAAGCCGGGCCTGCCCGGCTTTGTATTGCCATAAAATTAAACAAAAACAGATAACTGTTTCAAACAAAACCCGGAACCGCTAACAGCGCTCCGGCAACAGAAGGACACGGCCATGCACTTGTTCTGGTTCTTGATTGTCGGCATTGTCGCCGGCTGGCTGGCAGGTTTGCTGATCAAGGGAGAAGGCTTCGGACTGCTGGGCGACATGCTGATCGGCATCATCGGCGCCTATATCGGCGGCTATCTGTTCGGTGTGCTGGGCCTGAGCGTCCACGGCATGCTTGGCCACATCATCATGGCCACCGCCGGAGCCAGCGCACTGCTGCTGGTGGTACGCCTGCTCAAGCGGATATAAAGCCACAAGCGGGCCGGCTGGCTGCCAGCCCGCCATGCATCATCAGGCGCGCGGCGGCTGGTTCAGGCCGGCCTGCACCGCCGGACGGGCAACAAATGCCTCCAGCACACGCTGTACTTCGACAAAATCGGCATAGCCCACCAGCTCGCCCGCACCATAAAACTGCACCAGATTGCGTACCCAGGGCAGGATGGCCATGTCGGCAATGGTGTACTCATCGCCCATGATCCAGCTACGCCCTTTCAGGCGGGCGTCCAGCACTCCCAGCAGGCGGCGCGACTCTGCCACATAGCGGTCGCGCGGACGCTTGTCCTCGATATCCTTGCCGGCAAACTTGTGAAAGAAGCCCAGCTGGCCAAACATCGGGCCAATCCCGCCCATCTGGAACATCAGCCACTGGATGGTTTCATAACGCAGCGCCGCATCAACTGGCAGGAACTTGCCGGTCTTCTCCGCCAGATACAGCAGGATGGCACCGGACTCGAACAAGGCCAGCGGCTTGCCATCCGGCCCGTTGGGGTCGAGGATGGCCGGAATCTTGTTGTTCGGATTGAGTGACAGGAACGCCGGACTGAACTGGTCGTTGGTTTCAAAGCTGACCAGATGCGCCTCATACGGCAGGCCGCACTCCTCCAGCATGATGGACACCTTCACACCATTGGGCGTGGGCAGCGAATACAGTTGCAGACGGTCCGGATGTTGCGCCGGCCATTTGCCGGTAATGGCGAAAGAGGACAAATCAGTCATGAGTGCGCCTTGGTAAGGGTCAGCCGGGCTGACCGGAGGATTGCGAAAGTAAACCAGCGTTGTTGCATAGTATGGGCAAAGCCCGGTGCAACAAGAACAATCGGCAGAACGCAGTGTTTTGCTGGCTGATCAACGGGTAGTAGCAAGACAAGGGAAGTAAATTTACCTTAATCATTTTGCGAAATTCTCCTCACACAATAAAATGACCACCAATCATCAGGATTTGGACACGCGACACATCATGTACAGAGACCGTAAAATTGCCTTGGTCGTGCCTTGCTATAACGAAGAAGTTGCCATTCCCTTGGTCATCCGAGATTTTCGCCAGGCCCTGCCTGAAATGGACATTTACGTTTTCAACAACAATTCAGCTGACAAAACCAGAGAAGTATCGCTAGAGCTAGGTGTAACGGTGATTGATGTCAATTTGCCGGGCAAGGGCAATGTGGTTCGTCGCATGTTTGCCGATGTAGAAGCCGATATTTATGTCATGGTGGACGGTGATGCCACCTATGATGCAGCGTCCGTGCACAAGCTTATCGACAAGGTAATAGATGAAGGTGTCGATATGGTAGTCGGTTGCAGGGTGGTAACAGAGGAAATCAGTCGAGCTGCTTATCGAAATGGCCACCAGCTTGGAAACAAAATGCTGACGGGCAGCGTACAGAAAATTTTTGGCGGGCAGTTTACTGACATGCTGTCAGGCTATCGTGCTTTTTCAAGACGTTATGCGAAGTCTTTCCCCGCCATTTCGCAGGGATTCGAGATCGAAACCGAACTCACCGTACATGCACTGGAATTACGCATGCCCTATGCCGAAGTCGCTACACCTTATGGCTCGCGCCCTGAAGGCTCCAGCAGCAAACTGTCTACCTATCGCGATGGCTGGCGCATTCTGAAGACCATCATCAAACTGTATGTACATGAGCGACCGATGCAGTTCTACGGTCTTACCGCATTGTTCCTGTGCATGCTGTCGGTACTATTGGCCCTGCCGCTCCTGCTGACGTTCATACAAACAGGACAAGTTCCGCGCTTCCCCACGGCTGTCCTCAGCGCGTCCATCATGATTTGTGCACTACTGTCCTGCGTAACTGGCTTGATTCTGGATAACGTCACCAAGGGCCGACACGAAAGCAAGCGGCTGTCTTATCTGGCGATTCCAAAAACATGATGCCCAGCATGCGTTTCCTGCAGTTTGGTATTGTAGGTGTTGCCGGCTTTCTGGCTGACTATGGCAGTTATTTACTCTTCAGCTCATTCATGCCGTTTTATCTGGCAAGGCTACTTTCATTCGTCGTGGCCGTGTGCACAACCTGGCTGCTGAACCGATCCTGGACCTTTAAGCAACGCCCGTCACGTCATCCGTGGCCAAAGGAGTTGCTGTTCTACTTTGTGTCCATGTCACTGGGTGGTGCATTCAATCTGGGCGTATCTTTGCTACTTCTCAATTTCTTCCATCAATTACCGCACATTGCCTTGTTCGCATTGGCCGCTGGCAGCATTGCAGGTTTGATATCCAACTACCTGCTCAGCAGCAGGATCATATTCAACACAAGGGCCAAGGGACTCTAATGCCCAATCTTCTGCTACCAATTGCAACCTTTCTGGCACTGCTACTTACCTGCATGCTGATCGGCCTGCTGGCAAACAAAAGAATTCTTCGGCAAGCTGACATTCAGATCGACAACCCAAGCCTGACTCTGTCACTTGCAGCTACCTCCGGCTACGTCTGCTTCAGTCTGCTCCTCTTCGTGCTGGGGCTTTTGCAACTGCTGACCCCGCTTGGCATCATTGCAGGGCTTGCAATATTACTGGCGCTGCTGTTTGACCGCAGTTGCCTTGCATTGGGAAATCTCCTCCGACAGTACAGCCGTCTGGAAGCGGTCCTGATTCTGCTGGGACTGGGTTGTTTTTTACTGCTGCCCGCTCGTGCTTCCGGCCATAGTGATGACACCATGTATCACCTGCCATTGGCACTTGGCTATGCTCACCATGCTGCGCTGTATATCAACCCTTACATCCGGTTTCCGCTCTTCCCACAATTTTCCGAACTACTGATGTCAACCGGCTTTGTTTTTCTGGATAAAGAACAAGGCACACTGGTAGCTCAAAGCTGGATGGCCATGCCGGTCTTCATCATGTGGCTGGGAGTGAAAGGTTTGCTGGATAGCAAGGTATCCGGCAAGTGGCCCGGTTTCATCGCCCTCACCATGCTGGGCGTTCTGGCCCCGCTGAAACATACGCTGGGTTACGCCTATATCGACCAAGTGCTTGCCTTGTACTGCTTTGCCATGTCGGCAGCATTCATTTGCCTGTTCAATGCACCGCAGCTCAACAAACGCTGGTACATGTTGGTCGCCCTGTATGCTGGTGCGGCTATAGGAACCAAATACTTTGGTGTGGTTTATGTGGCAGGGGCCTATCTCGCGATACTGCTGTTCGGGCGAGATCTGCGGAGCGTACTCGGCAGTGGCATGCTGTCACTGGTTGTTGGCGGTGGATGGTATCTGCGCGCCTTCCTGATTTCAGGTGACCCCATCCACCCCGCGGGTGGCAATATCTTTGGCTACTACCTGTGGAATGCGCAGGACTTGCTGGCTCAAAAAGCAGAACAAGCCACCTATGGTACTCACCGCACCCTGCAATACATCCCCAGCGCCATCGCCAAGGCCGGAATGAAATCCATGATGTTGATTCCGTGCATCCTCTATCGCTGGCCACGATTGAACAAGGGTGAGCGTGCGGCATTGCTCGGCATCATCTTGTACTTCATGTTCTGGTTCTTTGTAACTCAGGTAGACCGTTATCTGGCCCCGATCAGTGGCATTGGCATTTATCTGCTATGTCTGATGGCTGCTGATATTGCTGCTTGGCTGAGCCAGTACCGGGAGAAAAAATCAGGGAGCAAAGCATACAACTGGAGATGGGTTGGCACCTTCCTGATGGTTGCCGTTCTTGTCAATCTTGTTCATAAAACTGCCCTGCAAGTTCGTGATCAATACAATGAATGGCAACAGATTCTAGAATCGCGCTCAGGTTATGACTTGTTTGCGTTTGCTAATACACAGCGGGCCAAATACGGGAACAGTCTGGTAAATATTGATCTAGAAACCCTAACCTTTTATTTTGATGGCATGGTCTATGGTCAACATTTTGGCCCAGGACGCTTCTCTGCGCTACGCCAATGCAATCGGGGAAAATGCCACCTTATTCCTGCCAATGAAATGAAACAGTATCTGCAAAGTCATCACAGCAAGCTGTTAATCACGCCTAACGGTATGATAGCGGACTCGGCCGATTACAACAGGCTGTTCACCACGCTATACCATTCTAAAAATGGAATGGTACTGGCGCTGCGCTGACCAACTATATTAGTGGCAGAGAAAATCCTTCAAGACTTTCTCTTCCACTTACTGATCGCCCATCAACTGCGCCAGCACCCAGGATGCCGCCCGGCCGGGCTGGCGCGCTTGCGACCACACCAGATCCACCTGCACTGCCTTGGGCCAGCCGGCCACTTTCAGCTCGGTCAGCTCATCCCCGCCAAAGTTGACGGCCAGCCAGCTGGGCAGTTCGGACCAGCCAAAACCCAGCCGCGTCATTTCCAGCAGCAGCAGGTAGCTGGGAGCAGACCAGCAACGTGCACTGAGCGTGGCGCTGGGAGGGCCGTAGTAAGTGTTGAGCCGCAGCTCGCGCTCGGCGGCCAGTTGCTCGCGGCTGACGCTGGCGAGGCCGGCCAGCGGATGGTTGCTGCTGACATACAGGCTGCTCTGGCTGGCATCCGGCATGGGGTAATAACCGATATCCGCCGGATAGCGCGCCAGCCCGGAAACAAAACCCAGCTGGGCACGGCCACTTTCCACCAGATCAATCACATCTTCTTTTTCCGCTACCAGCGTTTCCAGCTCCAGTGCCGGGAATTGCTGCTCGAACAGCCGCAGCATCTGCTCCAGTGATTCAGACTGAAAGGTATCGGACAACACGATGGTGAGCCGCGGCTCCAGCCCGCCTGCCAACAGCCCGGCCACCCGGCTCAGCGCATCGCCCGCCTCCAGCAACTGGCGGGCATGGCTGAGCAATTGCTGCCCGGCCGGGGTGAGCACCGGCTGTCTGCCACTGCGCTCGAACAGGCTGACGCCCAGGTCGATTTCCAGGTTGGCAATCGCCTCGCTGATGGTGGACTGACTCTTGCCCAGACGGCGCGCGGCAGCAGAAAACGAACCCAGCTCGGCCGCGGCGCTGAAGGCGGCGATGGCATCTAGCGACCAGGACATATCGGTTTCTCCGATGGATTTTATTTTTCAACTATCCGACAAACCAATCAGAATGTCACCCGAACCCACCTGATATCTGCACCGGAAAGGACCGCACCATGTCTGCCAGCAACAACAAACACGTCGGCGAACGCATTCTGCATGCCGTGTTGTATGAAGTCTGCGCCATGGTGATGCTGGTGCCGCTGGCCGCCCTGCTGACCGGCAGCGGCATGGGCCAGATGGGCGCGCTGGCGCTGATGATGTCCTGCGTGGCCATGTTGTTCAACATGCTGTTCAACGCCCTGTTCGAGCGAGCGGAACGACGTTGGGGCCTGCAGCGGACGGTGTGGGTGCGCAGTGCCCATGCCGTGCTGTTTGAAGGCGGACTGGTGGTGATGCTGGTGCCGCTGGCCGCGTGGTGGCTGCAGGTTTCGCTATGGCAGGCCCTGCTGCTGGACCTGGGCTTTTTCGCCTTCTTCCTGCCTTACACCTATGTATTCAACCTGGCTTATGACCGGCTACGTCAGCGTGTCATGCAAGGCAGGCAAACTGTGGCAACACAAAGCAAATAAACCAAGGGAGACCGACATGAACAAGGCCTGGATTTTCCTGAGCATTGCCATTGTGGCTGAAGTGGTGGCCACCTCATCGATGAAACTGACCGAAGGCTTTACCCGGCTTGGGCCTTCGTTGCTGACGGCCGCCGGTTACATGTTGTCGCTGTACATGCTGTCGCTGACCTTGCGCCATGTGCCGGTGGGGGTGGTGTACGCCATCTGGTCCGGCGTGGGCATCGTGCTGGTCTCCATCGTGGCCTGGCAGTTGTACGGCCAGAAGCTGGACCTGCCCGCCATCATCGGCATGGCCATGATCATTGGCGGCGTGCTGGTGCTGAACCTGTTTTCCCGCTCTGCCGTTCATTAATAAACGCTGAGCACAAAGCTGCTGCGGCATTGCGCAGCAGCAGCCTGTCCGCTCAGGCTGGCGTAGCGGGTGACGCACCCTGCGGCATACCCACCATGCCACCACACACCTGATTGCGCCCGCCATGCTTGGCCTGATACAGGAAGTTGTCCGCCTGTTTGAGCAGGCTGCCCAGATCGCCCTCCTCCATCGCAGCCATGCCGATACTGACGGTAAAGCGCAAATCCCCTTGCGGGGTGGTGATGTCCAGATTGCCCAGTGCGCGACGCAGCTTGTCCAGCTGCGCCAGCATCACCGGGGGGTCAACCTGCTGGGTGAGGATGACAAACTCCTCGCCGCCGAAGCGGGCAATGATGTCATCCGGAAAGAAGGACTCCAGCAAGCGCGCCGTCTGGCAGATTACCCGGTCGCCCATATCGTGCCCATAACTGTCGTTGATGCGCTTGAACAGGTCGATGTCCAGCACCGCTACGCCGATATTGTGGCGCAGCCCGCTGGCCAGTTCGAAAAAGTGTCGCCGGTTTGACAGGCCGGACAGGTGGTCCTTGTTGGCGGACTGTTGCAGTGCCTGCAGGTTTTCCACGAACTCCACATTGCGGGTAACGCGACAGAAAAACTCTTCGTAATTGAAAGGCTTTTGCAGGTAGTCATCCGCCCCGGCCTTGATGAAACGGGCCGTCATGGTGGGGTCCTGGCTACCGGAAATGCCGATGATGGCCAGCCGGGTATGGTCCAGGAAACGGCGCACCGTGCTGGTCATGCGCACACCATCCATGCCCGGCATGTCGTGGTCGGTCAGAATCAAGCGGATATCGCTCTCGCGACGCAATAACGCCAGTGCCTGCTCGGCATCAGGGGCCTCGATCACCTGATACAGATGGCGCTCCAGCTGCAGGCGCAAAAACTGCCGCACCGCCTGTGAATCGTCCACCACCAGCACCTTGATACCCGGGTTGACGCGAATGCGCCGCAGCATTTTCATCACGTACTCAAACGCCGAAGGGCTTTCTTTGGGGATGTAGTCCACCACCGGCATGGCCAGCACCCGCTCGCGCGTTTGCATGTCGTTATGTGCGGTCAGCACCACGGTGGGAATACGGTTTTCCAGCAACAAGGGCAATACCTCGCCACTGGGCGCATCCGGCAGACAGTAATCCGCCACCGCCGCCATGAAGCGTGGATCCTCGGCCAGCGCCTGCCGCACTTCGGCCAGGCTGGTCACCGGCACGGCAGTAAAGCCCTGCTTGTTGACCAGACGGCACAAGGGGCGGATCAGCATCAGGCTGTCCTCAATCACAAGAATCCGGGGTGCAACGCTAGTCATGGCGAATTGCTGTCCATCAAGAATTTGGCTTCATTATTGACGAAGCTGAACTTTATGTCAGTAACGGTTGGATTAAACCGACAAGCGGGCATCCACGAGCCGTGACTCGGAGAACACCGCAAAAAAGGGTATAATCGACCCATTTTTTCAGCATAAGACGCACCATTCACCACCATGGAACTTGCCAAGAGCTTTGAACCGGGCGATATCGAACGCCGCTGGTACCAACACTGGGAACAGGCCGGCTACTTCAAGCCGAGCATGGACACCACCAAGCCGTCCTTCGCCATCCAGCTGCCGCCGCCCAACGTCACCGGCACCCTGCACATGGGCCACGCCTTCAACCAGACCATCATGGATGGCCTGACGCGCTACTACCGCATGAAGGGCGATAACACGGTATGGATTCCCGGCACCGACCACGCCGGCATTGCTACCCAGATCGTGGTGGAACGCCAGCTGGCCGAACAAGGCATTAACCGCCACGACATGGGCCGCGAAGCGTTCACCGCCAAGGTGTGGGAATGGAAGGAAAAATCCGGCGGCACCATCACCAGCCAGATGCGCCGCGTAGGCTGCTCGGTAGACTGGAGCCGTGAATACTTCACCATGGACGACGTGCGCGCCGAAGTGGTGACCGAAGTATTCGTGCGCCTGTACGAACAAGGCCTGATCTACCGTGGCAAGCGCCTGTCCAACTGGGATGCCAAGCTGGGCACCGCCATCTCCGACCTCGAAGTGATTTCCGAGGAAGAAGACGGCCACATGTGGCACATCAAATACCCGGTAGTAGGTAGCGACGAATTTGTTACCGTTGCCACCACCCGCCCGGAAACCCTGCTGGGCGACGTGGCTGTGGCCATCAACCCGGAAGACGAACGCTACCAGCACCTGCTGGGCCAACAGCTGCAACTGCCGCTGACCGGCCGCACCATCCCGGTGATTGCCGACAGCTATGTGGACAAGGAATTCGGCACCGGCTTCGTCAAGATCACCCCGGCGCACGACTTCAACGACTATGAAATAGGCAAGCGCCACAACACCCAGCTCATCAATGTGATGAGCCTGCAAGCCACCATCCTGGCCAAGGCGCAGATCTTCGGCTTTGACGGCAGCGCCCAGGGCAGCATCGAACTGCCGGCCGCCTACGCCGGCCTGAGCACCCAGGAAGCACGCAAGGCCATGCTGGCCGACCTGCAAGCCCAGGGCCTGCTGCTGGACACCAAACCGCACAAGCTGATGGTGCCGCGTGGCGACCGTACCGGCACCGTCATCGAACCCCTGCTGACCGACCAGTGGTTCGTGGCCATGAGCAAGGTGGGCGAAGGCGACGCTACCGGCCAGTCCATCGCCCAGAAGGCCATTGAAGCCGTGGAATCCGGCGAAGTGCGCTTCATCCCGGAAAACTGGGTCAATACCTACAACCAGTGGATGAAGAACATCCAGGACTGGTGTATCTCCCGTCAGCTGTGGTGGGGCCACCAGATTCCGGCCTGGTACGACGAAGACGGCAATATCGTGGTTGCCCGCAGTGAAGCAGAAGCCCAGGCCAAGGCCCCGGGCAAGACCCTGCGCCGCGAACAGGACGTGCTGGACACCTGGTTCTCCTCCGCCCTGGTGCCCTTCTCCACCCTGGGCTGGCCGGAAGAAACCCCGGAACTGAACGCCTTTGTCACCTCCAATGTGCTGGTGACCGGTTATGAAATCATCTTCTTCTGGGTTGCCCGGATGATCATGATGACCAAGCACTTCACCGGCAAGGTGCCGTTCCGCGACGTGTACATCCACGGCATGGTGCGCGACCACGAAGGCAAGAAGATGTCCAAGTCCGAAGGCAATGTGATCGACCCGGTGGACCTGATCGACGGCATCGCGCTGCAACCGCTGGTAGAAAAACGCACCACAGGCCTGCGCCGTCCGGAAAAAGCCCCGGCCATTGCCAAGGCCACCGAAAAGCTGTTCCCGGAAGGCATTCCGGCCTATGGTACCGACGCACTGCGTTTCACCATGGCCAGCTACGCCACCCTGGGCCGCAGCGTCAACTTCGACTTCAAGCGGGCAGAAGGCTACCGCAACTTCTGCAACAAGCTGTGGAATGCCACCCGCTTCGTGATGATGAACGTGGAAGGCAAGGACTGCGGTCAGGATGAAAACCTGCCGCTGGAATTCAGCTTTGTTGACCAGTGGATCATCGGCCGCCTGCAACAAGCCGAAGCCGACGTCACCAATGCGCTGGAAACCTACCGCTTCGACCTGGCCGCCCAGGTGATTTACGAGTTCATCTGGAACGAGTACTGCGACTGGTATGTGGAACTGGCCAAGGTACAGCTGCAAAACGGCAACGAAGCCCAGCAGCGCGCCACCCGCCGCACCATCGTGCGCGTGCTGGAAGTGGCCCTGCGCCTGACCCACCCGCTGATGCCCTTCATCACCGAAGAGCTGTGGCAAACCGTCGCCCCGCTGGCCAATGCCAAGCACACCGACTCCATCATGCTGGCGCAATGGCCGGTGGCCGTGCCGGAGAAGATCAATGCCGCAGCCAATGCGCGCATGGATGCCTTCAAGGACATGGTCAACGCCGTGCGCAACCTGCGTGGCGAAATGGGCATCGGCCCGGCCGTGAAGGCCCCGCTGTTCATTGAAACCGGCGATGCCTCGGTAGCGGATTTCATCCCTTACCTGAAGCTGCTGGCCCGTCTGACCGAAGGCAGCATTGTTGCCACCCTGCCGGCAGACGACGCGCCAGTGGCCATTTCCGGCAACGCCCGCCTGATGCTGAAGGTGGAAGTGGACAAGGCCGCCGAAAGCGCCCGCCTCACCAAGGAACTAGGCAAACTGGACGCCGAACTGGCCAAGCTGACCGCCAAGCTGGAAAAACCGGGCTATGTGGACAAGGCCCCGGCGCATCTGGTGGAGCGTGACAAGGCGCAACTGGCCGAGCTGAACGACAAGATGGACAAGGTGAAAGGTCAGCTGGCCAAGCTGGCCTGACTGCTCCTCACTTAGACAAAAGCCCACCACCGGTGGGCTTTTTTTATGGCTCATTCCAGTAATAAGTGCCTTGGCTTTATCCTGCTGACTAGCCAATTCATTTATCAAATTATTTACAAACTGTCCCTAACCATTCAAGCAAATAACAGAAAAAACTCGCACGCCCTGCATTCTTTTGCAATCTTTCCTATGCTGGGGAAGACCGCCACATAAAAATCAAATCAGCCAATGCATCATTCATTGATATTTAAAAGGAGACACGCAATCAACCATCTGTTCCGTTATGCCTCTTTAAATCAATCTGCTCTGATAAAAAATGATTGACATTCACCGCGCAGACTCGTCCCGACGAATGTACCGCATAACCTAGCAAGCATCACCATCACAGCCCTTAGCGAGAATGCCATGTTCCAGATCGTAGCCAAAGCCATGCGACACATGAGTTACCCCAGCCGCTTTGCCATCATCGGTGCGGTATTCGCCATTGCGCTGTCCTATCTGACTTATGGGCTGTACCGCAGCAATCAGGACAATGCCGACTTCTCCAGCAAGGAACTGATAGGCACGCAATACCTGAAACCAAGCATGGCTTTGCTGGCGCAAATCCAGCAGCAGCGGGTATTGGCAGAAAAAGGACAGGCCCGCGCGGCCAATCTGGAACAGGCCTGGGGCGCGGTAAATGCCGTGCAAACCGACATTGGCGCTCAATTAACCGTAGACACCAGCTGGAGCGCATTGAACACTGCCTGGCAAGCGGTCAAGACCAGCGCCAGCGCCGACAATCTGGACAAGCTGAGTGACAGCCTGAATGAACATATCGGCCGGGTGAGCGATCAATCCAACCTGACGCTGGACCCGGATATCGACACCTACTACCTGATGGACGCCGTCACGGTGAAATGGCCCAACTGGCTGATACGCGCCACCCGCAGCAACGCCCTGCTGGAGCGATCCGCCAGCCAGCCACTCAGCGCCAAGGACCACGACACCGCAGTGGAGCTGCGCATCCTGCTGGATGACGCCCTGTCCGGCATGCAGGATGACTTTGCCAAAGCCACCGCCTACAACCCGCAACTGAAAACGGTACTCAACAGCCGCCAGGAACAGCTGCTTAATCAGGCCAAAACCAATGGCCAGCAACTGGACAAGGCCATCAGCGGTACGGCAGCAACTGCGGGCGGCCTGCAAGAGGGCACCATACAAAGCGCACTGGCACTGCAGCAAGTGACCCTGGATCAGCTTGAATCCCTGCTGCATGTACGGCTGGGACACATCCTGCTCCAGCGCAACATCTACATGGCCTGCGCCCTGTTCACCCTGCTGCTGTCGGCCTATCTGTTTGTCACCCTGTACATGTCCATCACCATGCAACTGGGTGGCGACCCCTTCTATGTGCAAAAAGTGGTGCAGCAGATTGCCAGCGGCAGACTGGATACCGAAATCAAATTGCGTGACGAAGCAACAGACAGCCTGCTGGCCGAGATACGCACCATGCGCAACAACTTGCACGAAACCGTCAGCAGCCTGATTGCCACCTCGCATCAGCTGGATGAAACAGCCAGCGAAGTTGCCACCAGTGCCCGCCATGTCGCGCGCGGCAGTGAACAGCAACATGACGCCGCCTCGGACATGGCCGCCGCAGTGGAACAACTGAGCACCAGCCTGTCAGTGAGTGCCGACCGTTCGGCGCAGGCAGACCAGCTGACCCGCCATGCAGTCAGCCAGTCCTTCACCGGGGTGGAAGTGATAGGCGATGCAGGCCACAGCATGAGCAGCATTGTGGCCTCCATCAATGAAGTGGCCGGCACCATCGACAAGCTCACCCGCCAGTCCGAGTCCATCGTCACCATTGTGGATGTGATTCACGAAGTGGCCGACCAGACCAATCTGCTGGCCCTGAATGCCGCCATTGAAGCCGCCCGCGCCGGCGAGGCCGGACGCGGCTTTGCCGTAGTCGCCGACGAAGTACGCAAACTGGCGGAACGCACCGCCCACTCCACCACCGAAATCACCACCATCGTGCAGGAAATCCAGGGCACCACCCAGCATGTGGCAGGGCACATGAGCAGCAGCCGTGGCACGGTGGAGCAAGGCCAAAGCAAGGCTGACCAGGCGCATCAGGTGATGGATGCCATCCGGGAGCAGATCAACCAGGCATGCGTGGCCGTGGCCGATATCCGCACTCGCCTGAGCGAGCAGAGCCAGACCAGCCAGGATATTGCGCGGAATGTGGAGGAAGTGGCGCGGATGTCGGAGGAAAACAGCCGGGTGGTGCAAAGCTCCAGCGAAACCGTCAACCGCCTGAAAACCCTGTCATCGCAGTTGACGCAGCTGGCGGGGAAGTTTTCGGTGTAGCGGGTTGGCGCAATGACAAGCCATGGCTGGCTTGTCACGGACAAGTAGTAAAAGCCCACCGGATGGTGGGCTTTTTTGTATCAGCTATCGCCAACTGGCATGAAAGAGAGCCAGACGAGGTGCTGCAAGACCACGTGGATTGCTGCATGCACGCACCGGAAAATAGTCCTTGGAGAGCCATGGTTGATCGCTTAACATTTCAGCAGCTTTCTACCTGAAAGAATGCCCATGCGCCCCTCCCTTGTGCTGGAAATGCAGCGCGCCGCTGTCCGCGCTACGGTAGCCCGATTCCCCACCACCAACCCACGCGTATTCGGCTCGGTACTGCACGGCACCGACCACGAAGGCAGCGATATCGACTTGCTGGTAGATGCCTTGCCCGGTGCAACGCTGATTGATCTTGGCGGCCTGCAAGTCGAGCTGGAATCGCTGCTAGGCCTGCATGTCGACCTGCTGACGCCTGATGACCTGCCATTGAAATTCCGGGCCGAGGTGCTGGCAGAGGCACAGCCCGTATGAGCGCAGACCACCGCGTGACCGATTACCTTGACCACATGCAGCAGGCAGCGACTGACGCCTGTGATTTCGTGGCGGGCATGTCCAAAGAAGAATTTCTTGCCGACAAAAAGACCCAGCGGGCTGTCATCATGTGCCTGATCATCATCGGCGAAGCAGTGACCAAGCTGATGGACGGCTATCCGAGGTTCGTTGAGGTGCACAGCACAGTGCCGTGGCACTCTATCAGAGGGATGCGCAATCGGATGGCACATGGATACTTTGAAATCAATCTGGATGTGGTGTGGGACACCATACAGACAGCACTGCCGGCCTTGCTACCGCAACTTTCAGTAGTGAAACGAGAAGCTCAGAGGCACAAATAGTCATTACTAGATGTGGCTGAGAGCATTGAATTTAAAGCATTTTCCAATTAACATACAAACTACTCTTTTGGCATAATCAATTTTAATTGGATATACAATGGCATCACATTACTACTTTAATATTGAATTACTTCCCATCAAACCAGAATATGGATTTGTTGGTACTGATGGCTACTTCAAACTTTTCGAATTACTTAAAGAAAATAGAAAAGACACGACATCAATAGATTACTCGTTTCCGCTTCAAAGTGACTTTTATTTTGACTTTGATTCAATTCATCCAGAACGAATTTCAAAAGATCACGTTTATGGAAAATTGATGAAATTTGACAAAGTTGACGCTGTCGTCAGTAGAAAATCTGGCGAGATTCAATTTCAAGGAGATGATGACTCATCCTCAAAGAGATATTTTTTCGACTACCTATTCGATTGCAGATCACACATCATTGCGATAGGTGATAATTCACAAAAACTACCGTCAGTTAGTAACCTAGAAGATTTTTTGATTTTTTCACTAAATACAATTGCTAATCACAACTTCCCAAATCATGTTTTAAAAGTCATATGCTTAACATCCTCCGATGCTTTAAACGATGTTTTTGAAAATGCGCACTCATTCAACAGAATTGAAGTAAATGTGACATTTTCCAATCCTGACAAAATGCTTGCCGGAGTGATTAAGGATTATGAAAACGAGATGCGAGAGCAAGGTATTATCTCGGTTTCTCATGTAGAGAAAGGAGCCAACGGGGGCATGACATCTCCTTCAACAATTTGCCGTGCACTACTTGATTTGGCAAAGAAATTTGGAGATGCACGAATAAATTATTTGCGCAATATTGATGATAATATAAAAAGACGTATTTTCAGAATGAAAGATCATCCAGTAAATATTGACATAAGAAGAGGAAATTCATCAGACGAGCAATACAGAGAAAAAATAAGAGCAAGTATTGACCAGGCAAACAACCAAGCAATTGGAGGTGATTGATTGTGAAAATACGGTCATTACTATTGAAAATACCCATCCTCAATACAATACTGATAATTTTATCATTATATGCTTCAGAAGGCACCCCAAGCTCCATAGCCGCAGGCACAAAATGGCAAAACTATCTATCAAGACTTGCACCAAGAATTTTAATCGCACTTACAATATCTTGGATATCAGTCAGATACTCGCATAATATAAAAGCCGAAGATGTTGATGGATATGTAATTTCTGGATACCCCAGTCTTATTGGCTTTGGCATTGGAGTTTATGCACTGATTTTCGGGATGTCTAGGGTTTTTTTCACCTATTTGGAAAGTATAGGAATAGCCAGTCCTGTCGCATACATTAACGGCAACATGGCATTCTCCCTACTAATTCTAATTCTATGCCTCTTAATTGCATTCATCTCCAGATTAACAGGCTCGCCCAGCCTACTTTTTTCTACTTTTATCTTTCTATATGGCATTACTGCCATCATTGATTTGGTTTTAATAATATTCATTGCAGCTTTACAAGATACGATAAAAAACAAATCAAAAGAATAAAAAGTACACATAGCAGTGATTAATTTTACAAATTTTGCACTAAAATATTTGGTATCTTCGTCTTCGTTAATATTTTCTATTAACAAAATTCAGTGTAATTTTCGGTAAATGTGGCATCAAATGGAAGAAACTAAATACTATTTGAGCCTCCGCACCAACGCGCCCCCGGCCCCGTCAAGCTTGCCGACGGGTGGCGCTGCTGCGGTTTTAAGCGGCTGGCTGTCTGAGCGATTGGACGATAGCCAATCGCGAGTTCCAGCCGTGCCGCAGCAGTGTCAGGCCCCGGAGGGAAGCCGCAGGCCATGCTTGTGGGGTGGCCTTTGGGGTTGGAAGGGGCCTTTGGCCAAGCAAAGGCCCCTGCCCCGCCGCCGCGCGGACGCGGCAGCAAAATCATCATCCGCAAAGCGGATACAAAACCATTTCCTACACTACTTGCCAGCCATCCTCACACCGTAAACCCTTGCGACTCACCCGCTTGCTGTTTAGCCTTTGCGAGTTGCACTTAAACAGCGCAACCAGGTTTGGCGACCTGATTATCCGGACAGGAAATCCTCTACCACCATATTGATGGAGACATCGCCATGTCCGCTAACACCAAAACCACCCAGCCCCCACCACCCCTTACCCTCCACTACCTCGGCAAACCCATCCGCCTCACCCTCCACCACACCCCACCCCTGCTCGCCATCGCCGACCTCGCCGCCGCGATCGGCCCACGCTGCACCGAACAACTGCGCCAGCAACTGCAAACACACGCACACCAGCCCGACGAACACACCCCACCCAGCTGGCCACTGCCCGCCCTGCTGCAAGCCCTGCGCCGCAGCCGCAAACCCGCCGCCCGCCAGCTACGCCGCTGGCTAAGCCGCGAACTGCTCCCCGCCCTGCACCAGCTGCCACCCCACGCCCCGCGCTGGGAACAGGCACTCGCCATGGCCGCCGAAGCCGGTCAGCAAATCAGCCATGCCGTACTGCAAACCGTGCTGCAACAGGAAGAAAACTGGCAGCACACCCACTGGCTGCTGACGCTGGATTACACCCCGGACCACCCGCGCCGCCATAGCCATGGCCGACTCAGCGCGCTGGAATGCAGCGCCACACCCTTGCAGGCGCTGGCAGATGAAATTGCACAGCCCAAGGGCCTGGGCATGCAGAACGGGGATTTGCTGAAACTGGTGGCGGCCTGCCATGCGCAACTGGCACAGCGCATGAACAAGCAGGCGTGGCGGGAGATGGCACGCAGAGGAGAGACAAACTGAAACGCCGCAGCCCATCAGCGCGGTGATGGTGACTGCGGCGTGTTTCAGCTAGTGGAGGAAGGCGGAATCAGCCGGCCTGTACGCCCTTGTCCAGCGCCATCTGCTGGATGGCAGTGACCACCGAATCCGCTCCCTGGCGGATCTGGTTGATGACATCGCCCACCTTGTTGACCTGATCGACACTGCCTTCCACCAGGGTCTTGATCTGGTCCATATTGTTCACCGCAGTACCGGTCTGGTTC
Organism: Aquitalea sp. ASV11; assembly: GCF_016429185.1. NCBI lineage: Bacteria > Pseudomonadati > Pseudomonadota > Betaproteobacteria > Neisseriales > Chromobacteriaceae > Aquitalea > Aquitalea sp. ASV11. The sequence continues at coordinate 28,580 of NZ_JAELUD010000026.1, read as the reverse complement.
TGGATGGCGGTAACCATGCCGGAGATTTCTGCAGTGGACAGCGAGGTGCGCTCGGCCAGCTTGCGCACTTCGTCCGCCACTACGGCAAAGCCACGGCCGGTTTCACCGGCGCGGGCGGCTTCGATGGCAGCATTCAGGGCCAGCAGATTGGTTTGGTCGGCAATGTCCTTGATGGTTTGCACGATGGTGCCGATTTGCTGGGAGTGCTTGCCCAGTGACTGCACGCTTTGGGCGGCAGTGGCAATTTCGTTGGCCATGTTTTCGATATTGCTGACACTGTCGCTGATGTTGTTGACGCCTTCTTCTGCCCAGTGACGGGTTTGCTGCGAGGTGTTGAAGGCAAACAAGGCGCTGTCGCGTTCCTGTTTCTGGGTCTGCACATTGGGGGTGATGTCGGTGGCAAACTTGATGACGGATACCACCTTGCCGCTTTCATCAAACACCGGGTTGTAGCTGGCTTCCAGCCAGCGCTCGCTGCCATCCCTGGCAATGCGTTTGATCTGGCCGGAGAAAAAGCGACCGCTGCGCAGTTGATCCCACAGCTGGGCGTATTCCCGGCTATTGGCAAACTCTGGTGTACACAGTCGGCGGTGGGGCTGACCGATCAATTCGGCTTCCTGATAACCCATCACCTTGAGGAAGTTCTCATTGACCTTGGTGATGGTGCCATCCAGGGTGAATTCGATACTGGCCATCACCCGGTTCACCGCGTCCAGCACTGCGCGGTTGCGCGAGGCCTCTTGCACGCGCGGGGTGATGTCGGTGGCAAATTTGATAAAGCCGGTAATTTTGCCGCTGGCGTCCTTGATCGGGTTATAGGTGGCCTCAAGCCAAACCTCGTCACCATTGCTGCGCAGGCGCTTGACCCGGCCGATGAAGGGCTTGCCTTCGCGCAGCGATTGCCAGAATGCCTGGTAAGCTGGCGACCCGGCATAGCCGGGTTCACAGAAGGCACGATGGTTCATGCCTGACAAGCTGGATGCGCTATAACCCATCACCTGTTGAAACAGGGCGTTGGACTCCACCACATTGGCATTCAAATCGAATGTGACGCTGGCGGTAGAGGCATGGATGGCATCCAGTATCGCTTTTTGCTGATCCAGCATGGCTGCTTGCTGGTCAATTTTTTCATGCAGTTTTTTATTAAACATTCACTACCCCCGATGGCTGCTTTTACTAGTCAATCGATAAAGCAATACTGCAAGCATGGGTACGAGTATAACCATGGTTTCATTACAGTAAAGAATTTTCAGGGGGAAATTTGTTATTGAAGATAATGGCCGGAATTAAGGTGCAATTTACGCAGCTTTTAAAATATTTACAGTTAAAGCAATTCAACTTTAGTCGTAGCATCGCAGGCCATGCATTATTCAAAAAGCATATGCTTTATTGCCAATTGAAGCCCTAGTATTAGCAAAACATGGCGGCAAGCGTAAATACCACCAGCCATGCATGTCTCATCTCTGCGCAATATCCATCAGATACCCGCAGTGCCGTCAGGCAGCTCCTGCCAGCGGCCCTTGTACAGAGTTACACCGCCTTGCGCAGCGCCCAGTCAAAAGCGCGGGTGGACAGCACCCGGCGTAGCACCCAGAACACCTTGGTGGGCTTGGTAATGCGATAACGCGCCCTGGGGCGGCTGGCGTTGACCGCCTGCCATACCGCCTCGCCCACCGCGGTGGCGGGCAGGGTGAACGGCGCGGCGTGGCCTTCTTTTTTCAGGCGCACCAGCTGGCGCTCATATTCTGCGCGATGCACGCTGCCGGCCACATCCACATTCTGCAAGAAGCGTTGCAGGGCATTGGGGCGGAAGCGGCTTTCAATCGGCCCCGGCTCCACCAGCGAGACAAAAATGCCGGTACCGTGCAGCTCCTGCCGCAGGGTGTCACACATGCCTTCCATGGCGAACTTGCTGGCGTTGTAGGCGCCGCGCCAGCGCATGGCGGCAAAACCCAGGATGGAGCTGTTATAGATGATGCGTCCATGGCCCTGGGCGCGCATGACGGGCAGCACGGCATTGGTGAGTTCCCACGGGCCAAACAGATTGGTTTCGAACTGCTCGCGCATGGCCTGGCGGTGGATGTCTTCCACCGCGCCGGGCTGACCGAAACCTGCATTGTTGAACAGGGCATCCAGCCGCCCGCCGGTCTGCGCCAGCACGGTTTGCAGGGCGCTGTGGATGGAGGCGCTGTCGGTGACATCCAGTTGCAGGCTTTCCAGCCCTTCGGCCTGCAGCCGGGCTACGTCCTCGGTGCGGCGGCAGCTGGCAAACACGCGCCAGCCACGCTGGGCAAACAGTATTGCCGTGTGGTAACCAATGCCGCTGGAGCAGCCGGTAATCAGAATGCAGGGGGGGTGGGACACGTCACAACCTCGTCAAAATCAGGCAAACAGGCGGAACCCTACACCATACGGCGGGCATTGTTGAAGCAGTTTCCTGCCCCTTGCCGCGCAGACAAAAATATCGTGTTGCCGTGGAAATGGAATAAAATGGCCGACTACCGATTTTGCGACAAGGAAAACGCCATGGCGAAATCCGCCAAAGCCCCGGCCAGCTTTGAAACCGCGCTGGCCCAGCTGGAGGACATCATCCAGGCGATGGAAGGCGGCGATGTGCCGCTGGAGACTGCACTTGCGTCCTACAAGCAAGGCGTGGAGCTGATCAAGTTCTGCCAGGGCAAATTGTCCGACGCCGAGCAGCAATTGAAAATTCTGGAAAACGACGAACTCAAACCGCTGGACCTCAGTAATGGCCAATGAATCCTTCATCGGCTGGATGACGCAGATCCAGCAAACCATGGAAACCGCCCTCGCCCGCTTTCTGCCCTCGGCCGACACCTTGCCGCAGCGCCTGCATCAGGCCATGCGCTATGCCACGCTGGAAGGCGGCAAGCGGGTGCGCCCGCTGCTGGCCTTTGCCGCAGGTGAACTGAGCGGTGCCAGCACAGAGAACCTGGCACGCGTGGCGGCGGCGGTGGAGATGATCCACGCCTATTCGCTGGTACACGACGACCTGCCCTGCATGGACGACGATGTGCTGCGCCGTGGCAAGCCCACCTGTCATGTGGAGTTCGACGAAGCCACCGCCCTGTTGGTGGGTGATGCACTGCAAACCCTGGCATTCGAGCTGATTGCCACCCCGATGGAAGGTGTCAGCCCGGCCAGCCAGCTGGCCATGTGCCACACGCTGGCACGTGCTTCCGGTCACGGCGGCATGGCCGGTGGCCAGGCGATTGACCTGGCCAGCGTGGGCCAGACGCTGAACCTGCCCGAGCTGGAATTCATGCACATGCTGAAAACCGGTGCGCTGATTCGCGCGGCGGTGCTGCTGGGCGCGATGGCAGGCCAGCCCCTGTCGGCCAAGCAGACCGAACAGCTGGATATCTTTGCCAAGCGCATTGGTCTGGCGTTTCAGGTGGTGGATGACGTGCTGGATTGCGAAGCCGACACCGCCACGCTGGGCAAGACAGCCGGCAAGGATGCCGCCAATGACAAGCCCACTTATGTCAGCCTGATGGGCCTGGCCGAGGCCAAGCAATTTGCCCGCGAATTGCGCGAGCAGGCCTTTGCCGCGCTGGAAGACTTTGGCCCGGCTGCCGACCGACTGAAACAACTGGCCGACTACATCGTGGCCCGCTCGTTTTAACCGCAGAAGAACAACAATGACTCCGCTGCTCGACACCATTCATCAGCCCTCCGACCTGCGTGCGCTGGGCCGCCAGCAACTGCCGCAACTGGCGACGGAACTGCGCGAATTCCTGGTCGATACGGTCAGCAAGACCGGTGGCCATTTTGCCTCCAACCTGGGCAGCATCGAGCTGACCATCGCCCTGCACTACGTGTTCAACACTCCGGACGACCGTCTGGTGTGGGACGTGGGCCACCAGACTTACCCGCACAAAATCCTCACCGGACGCCGCGAGCGCATGGGCAGCATGCGCCAGAAAGGCGGGCTGGCGGGCTTCCCCAAGCGTGAGGAATCGCCCTACGACACCTTTGGCGTGGGCCATTCGTCCACCTCCATCGGTGCTGCGCTGGGCATGGCGGCCGCCGCCAAGCTGCAAGGGCTGGACCGCAAGTGTGTGGCCATCATCGGTGATGGCGCCATGACTGCCGGTCAGGCTTTCGAGGCGCTGAACAACGCCGGGGCGATGGATACCGATTTGCTGGTGATCCTCAACGACAACGACATGTCGATTTCGCCCAATGTCGGCGCGCTGAACAATTATCTGGCCAAGCTGATGTCCGGCCGCTTCTACGCCGCCATGCGCGAGGGCTCCAGCAAGGTGCTGGGCATGGCCCCGCCCTTGAAGGAAATTGCCAGCAAGGTGGAAGAGCACGTCAAGGGCTTCTTCACGCCGGGTACCTTGTTCGAGGAATTCGGCTTCAACTACATCGGCCCCATCGACGGGCACGATCTGGACGTGCTGGTGGATACGCTGAAGAACATCCGCAGCCTGAAAGGGCCGCAGTTCCTGCATATCGTCACCAAGAAGGGCCACGGCTACAAGCTGGCCGAGAACGACCCGGTGAAATACCACGGCGTCACCAAGTTCGACCCGGCCAATGGCCTGGCCGGTGGCAAGAGTGGTGGCAAGCCGCAGTACACCCAGGTGTTTGGTGACTGGATTTGCGACATGGCCAAGCTGGATGCGCGTCTGGTGGGCATCACCCCGGCCATGCGCGAGGGTTCCGGCCTGGTGCGTTTCGAGAAGGAGCACCCGGACCGCTACTTCGACGTGGCCATTGCCGAGCAGCACGCAGTCACCTTTGCTGCTGGTCTCGCCTGTGATGGCGCCAAGCCGGTGGTGGCGATTTACTCCACCTTCCTGCAGCGCGGTTACGACCAGCTGATTCACGACGTGGCGCTGCAGAACCTGCCGGTACTGTTTGCCATCGACCGCGCTGGTCTGGTGGGTGCCGACGGCCCCACCCATGCGGGTGCCTTCGACATTTCCTTCCTGCGCTGCATTCCCAACATGACAGTGCTGGCTCCGTCCGACGAAAACGAATGCCGCCAACTGCTGTACACCGCCTTCTGCATGGACAGCCCCACCGCCGTGCGCTACCCGCGTGGCGTCGGCCCCGGCGTGGAAATCCAGCAGGAGATGACTGCCCTGCCGGTAGGCAAGGGTGTGCTGCGCCGCAGTGGCAAGGGCAAGGTGGCGATTCTGGCTTTTGGCAGCATGGTGGCCCCGGCACTGGCTGCGGCCGAGGCGCTGGATGCATCAGTCGCCGACATGCGTTTTGTCAAACCGCTGGATACCGGGCTGATCCGCCAGCTGGCCGAACAGCATGACTACATTGTCACCGTGGAAGAAAACGTGGTGATGGGCGGTGCCGGCTCCGGCTGTCTGGAAGCCATGCAGGCCATGGGCATCGTCAAGCCTGCCTTGCTGCTGGGCCTGCCGGACGACTATGTTGAACATGGAGACCCCACGGTATTGCTGGCCGATTGCGGCCTGAACGCTGCCGGGATTGAAGCAAGCATCCGTAACTGGTTGCCCTGACAATAACAAGAGCGGCCAAGCAAAATAGCGTAGCGCCCTGGGGCAAGGCGCGCCGACGCCGACAGTACAAGTAGTACGGCAAGGAGGCGCAACGCTGCAGCAGGTTTTTGCCTGGCCGCGCCAGACAGAACAAGGAGGAGTCATGGGTGGTTTTGACCTGGCAACCTGGCTCAACCTCAAAGGCAGCCCTTTCGAGACGCTGCCGCTGTTTGTCACCAGTCTGGCCATCGGCCTGCTGATGGGGGTGGAGCGCGAGCGCAAGCACCACACCCTGGCAGGCATCCGCACCTTTCCGCTCACCGCCATTTTCGGCACCCTGGCCGCCATGCTGGACGCTGCATCGCATGGCGTACTGCTGCAAACCGTCGGCCTGCTGGCAGTGGCTTCCTTCGGCTTTCTGCCGGAACGCTGTGCCGACAGCGACAAGACCGAGCCGCGCACCACCACCGTGGCGTCCTTGCTGGTCATCTACTGCCTGGGCGCGCTGGTATGGCATGGTTATGGCGGCGTCGCCGTGGCAGTGGGCATTGTCGCCACCGCCCTGCTCTACCTCAAGCCCGAGCTGTCCGGCCTCACTCACAAGCTGGACCGGCGCGACCTGCTGTCACTGCTACAGTTTGCCGCGCTGTCCTTCATCGTATTACCGCTGTTACCTAACCGCACCTTCGGCCCCTACCAAGCGGTGAACCCGCATCAGGTGTGGCTGATGGTGACCCTGATCGTGGGCATCAGCCTGTCCGGCTATCTGGCGGTCAAATTACTGGGCCAGCGCGTGGGCGGCCCCTTGCTAGGCATTCTGGGCGGGCTGGTTTCCTCCACCGCCACCAGCCTGATCTACGCCCGCGAGGCGCGCGCCAATCCACTGTCGCTGAACCTGGGCACGGCCGTCATCCTGCTGGCCAATCTGGTGCTGTTCGTGCGGCTGCTGGTGCTGGCTGCCGTGGTGCAAAGCAGTGTGCTACCAGCGGCAGCCTGGGTGCTGTTGCCCGGTCTGCTGTGCGGCCTGAGTGCCGCACTGTGGCAGTTGCGCCAGCACAATAACGGCCAGCCGCAGCCGGAGCTGCAACTGAGCAACCCTTCGGAAATGAAGCTGGCGCTGGGCTTTGGTGCCATGTTTGCGCTGGTGATGTTTTGCGCTGCCTGGCTGAATGCCGAGTTCGGCAGCAAGGGCGTGTATGTGGTGGCGCTGATTTCCGGCCTGAACGATGTGGACGCCATCTCGCTCACCGCTTTCAACCTGTTTGGCGAAAACCGGCTGGACGGCCAGCAGGTGGCCACCACGCTGGTGCTGGCGATTACTGCCAACAATGTGTTCAAGTTCAGCCTGATCGCCAGCCTGGGCGGCAGTGCGCTGGCACGCCGCTGCCTGCCCACCCTGCTGGCGGCCAGCGGCGGCATGCTGGCCGGGCTGCTGATGCTCGGCTGGCGGGCCTAGTGCGCCAGTGCGCGCTGTCGCTGACGCGACAGGCGTACGATGCATCCCTTGTAGGCCTCGCCGCTTTCCATCTTTTGTGGTGCACGCTGGCTGTCATGGCCATAGCCCAGTGCCGCCATTTCCCGGCAGAAACCGGCGCGGTTGCCGCGGTCCGGGTCCACGATGATGACTTCGGCACCGGGCGCGGCATGGCGGTCGATAAAATGAGCCAGCTGGCCGGGCTGTTGCCGCTCGTACAGCACGTCACTGCCGATGATCAGGTCGAACAGCCCCAGTTCCGGATTGCTGCCACCCCAGTCACCGGCGTGGTATTGCAGTGGTGACAAGTCGTTGAGCAGCAGGTTTTCCCGCAGGAAATCCGGGCTGCGCGGGTGCCAGTCACTGACGGTGACATCCCCGTGACGGCGATGTACCACCATGCTGGCCAAGGCCAGACCGGCACCGATTTCCAGCACGCGCAAACCCCGCAGCGGTTCGCTGCTCATCAGCAAGGCCAGCACGCGGGCAGAGGGCCACAGCAAGCCGAACAAGGACCAGCTGGCCGGTGAAATGCCACGCTGTTCGGCTTCGCCCAGCGGGTCGGAATATTGCTGGGAATCCAGCAGGGAACGGACAAGATAATCGGTGCCATCAACGGACACCGTTTGTTGCTTGGTCAGATAGCCGGGCATGCCGGGACGCCTTTACAGGGATTGAAGCGGGGTTGCACTGCGAGGAAACGTTCTGATCGAACGGGCAGGCGCTTCAGAAAGGCAGTCGGGCAAGAAGAAGCTGCGGGGACGAAAAGGCAGTCGGACACCACACCCCCGTCGAGGCGGCATGGCAAAAACTGCGCCTAGGGTAACACAGCATGCACCAGCCGCGGCCAGATCTTGTGCAGTGCACGATTCCGGCGCGGCAGGCAGCTAGCCTCCTCCCAGCAGGCCGGGCAGCAGTTGCAGGATGGTATGAGCGGTGGCCAGTGGCTGTTCCAGTGGAAACAGGTGGCTGCCGGTCACCTCATGCAGCTGCATGCCAAAGTGGCGCTGCATGTAGCGCAGGTCGGATGGCCGCACCACATCATGGCGGCTGGCGGCGACAAAGGCGGTTGGCACGGTCAGTTGACCGCGATAACAGGGGAAGTCATGCGGCAGGCCGCAGTAAATCTGGTGTTCGATTTGCGGACGAAAGCGCAAACGCCGCCCACCCTGGCCGTCGTCCTCGCTGCCATGCAAGGCATAGTCGGCCAGACAGTCCGCATCGAAACGGGCAAAGGCCGGTTTGCGGGCAAAGTAGTCGTGCATCATTTCCACGCTGGCCCAGCTGTCACGCCGCCCCAGGGTATTGCCGCCGGGGGTGATGCGGGCGATCAGGCCCAGTTTCTTGGCCAGCCAGATCAGCGCCGCACGGCGCGGCCCCATCAAGGGTGAGTCCAGAATCACCAGTGCCTTGAACAGCTGTGGTGCGCGGATGGCGGCATAAAACAGCAGATAGCCGCCCAGTGAATGACCGACACCAATCACCGGCTGGCCATAGCGGCTGAGCACGGCAATGGTTTCGTCCACCAGATGCGGCCAGCAGTCCGTCACCGGATACTGCGGGTCATGGCCAATGCAATCCAGCCAACCCAGCTGGTAGTGCTGGCCCAGTGCGCGCAGCAGCTTGCCGTATACCGGCGCGGGAAAGCTGTTGGCGTGGGCAAAATGAATGATGTCCTGCATGATGTGGTGTTGCGCCCATTTTGATTTGTTATGCGTCGATACTACCGTAAAATGGCGCTTTGCCAGCCGCCCTGACCAGGTAAACCGCTTGCGGCCACCAGCCGGCACGGAACCGGCGGGCACCTTGCTGGTCAACCCTTGCATCTTCCAGATAACGCACCATCATGCCGCACTCCCTGTTACGCCTGTTGTCCCCCTTGTGGCGCCTGCTTGCGCTGCTTGGCCTGCTGGGCCTGAGCACTGCCGCACTGGCGGTGAACCAGGCAGACCTGCTGCCACCGGAAAAAGCCTTTGCCGTCAGCGTGGAACGCCAGCCGGACCACCTGCTGCTGCAACTGAAGGTGGCGGACAACTATTACGTCTACCGTGACCGCCTGAGCTTCAGCACCGAACCGGCTGGCTTGCTGGGTAGCCCGGCCTTGCCGACAGGCGAGGTCAAGCAGGACGCCTTTTTTGGCCAGCAGGTGATTTACCATGGCCAGCAGCTGATCAAGCTGCCGCTGCATGCCGGCGCACCGGCCAGTTTCAAGCTGAACGTGAAACTGCAAGGCTGCTCCACCGCCGGCGTGTGCTATCCGCCCTACACCCATCATCTGGATATCAACAGCTACGGCAGCGCCAGCAATGGCAGCAGCAGCTGGCTGGCAGATGCCACGCCGGGAAAGCCGGCGGGTAGTGGCGGCAATCTGGCGGCCAAGGGCTGGCTGGCCACGCTGGGCAGCTTTCTCTTGGCCGGCATCGGCATGGCCTTTACTGCCTGCATGTATCCGCTGCTACCCATCGTGTCCTCGCTGATTGCCGGTGAAGGCCAACACATCACCCGCCAGCGCGGCTTCTGGCTGTCACTGACTTATGTGCAGGGACTGGCACTCACCTACACGGTGATCGGCATCATCGCCGGGCTCACCGGTTCGCTGCTCACCGTCTGGCTGCAACAGCCTGCCGTCATCCTCAGCGCCAGCGTACTGATGGTGGTGTTTGCCCTGTCAATGTTCGATCTCTACACCATCCAGCTGCCTTCGGCGCTGCAATCGCGGCTGGCCAATGCTTCCAACCGTCTGTCCGGCGGCAAGCTGGCCACGGTGTTTGCCATGGGTGCGCTGTCGGCGCTGATCATCGGCCCGTGCGTGGCCCCGCCGCTGGCGCTGGCGCTGGGCTATATCGGCAGCACCGGCGACGCCGTGCTGGGTGGTGCGGCGCTGTATGCAATGGCGCTGGGGCTGGGTTTGCCGCTGATCCTGATCGGCACTTTTGGCGGCCACGTGCTGCCGCGCGCCGGTGGCTGGATGAAGGCAGTGAAATCTGCCTTTGGCGTGCTGATGCTGGCGCTGGCCATCTGGATGGCCACGCCCTTCCTGCCTGCCATGCTGGTGCTGCTGCTGTGGGCGGTGCTGTGCGTGGGCTGTGCCGTGTTCCTGAAGGCATTTGAAACCCTGCCGGGCAATGCCCACATCAGCCACAAGCTGGGCAAGGGCCTGGGCTTGCTGCTGTTCCTGGTGGGTGCAGCACAGCTGGCCGGGGCGCTGGCCGGGGAGACCGACCCGCGCTATCCGCTGAAATGGCTGGCGGGCAACAAGGCACAGGCCGGCATCAGTCAGCAGCCAGTGTTTGCGCCTGTCAGCAGCACGGCCGAGCTGGACAGCAAACTGGCCGAAGCCCGCGCCAGCGGCAAACCGCTGCTGCTGGATTTCTATGCCGACTGGTGTGTGTCGTGCAAGGAGATGGAAAGCGAGACCTTTCCCGACGCCGCCGTCAGTCCGCTGATGCAGCGCTTCGTATTGCTGCGGGCGGATGTCACGGCCAACCTGCCGCAACATCAGGCCCTGCTCAAGCGCTTTGGTCTGTTCGGCCCTCCGGGCATCATCCTGTTTGACCCGGCAGCTCAGGAAAAGGGCCGGGTGATCGGCTTTACCCCGGCTGCCGAATTTGCCCGCCAACTGCAAAACATGCTGCCTTAATTCAAACGTCATTAACATTCATCATCATTATCGCTAATATCGAGGATCAGTACGGGCAGGGTTCAATCCCTGTACGTACTGATCCTGTTTTGCGTGCTATTCTGATAGCATTGTGCAGTGCAAAAACCGGGTCGTACTGACAGGCCATGCCAGCAACTTGCGTGCCGCAAATCAAACCGCAGATGAATGTTGGGGGAATGATGGGTCTCATGTTTTGGGTGAAGAGTGATCGGCCCGTAGCGACCGGGCCGCAAGATGCCGTGTCGGAAGATACCTTGCGCCGCACCGTTACCGCGCTGGCCGAGCGCGTTGGCCGGCTGGGCATTGAATCGGTGGAAATTGACGGCCGGGTGGACACGGTGCATGCACGTGCCACCAGCCGCACGGAGAAAATGGCATCGATGGTCGAGGCGGTGCATTCGCTGTCCGGTGCCAACACCCGTATCGGCGATGCGGCCGAATCCACCCATAAAAATGCTACCGAGGCGGCCACCTGCATGGAAGAAACCCGCGCCACCGTCAAAGTGGCACTGGATGCCATTCTTGAGCTGGTGGACGGTGTTGGCCAGATCGAAGCCAAGCTGCCGGAAATCCTCACCTCGCTGGAACATGTCTCCCAGGTTTCCAAAACGGTCAACGATGTCGCCAAGCAGACCAATCTGCTGGCGCTGAATGCGTCGATCGAGGCGGCCCGCGCCGGAGAGGCAGGTCGCGGTTTTGCCGTGGTGGCAGATAACGTCAAGAACCTGTCAGCCCAGACCGAGGGCGCGGTGCAAATGATTCAGGCCACGCTCAGTGCGCTCAGCAGCCAGGTGGATTCGCTGATTGCCAACAGCCGCGCCGCCTCGCAGGTTGCCCAGGCAGCGCGTTCCGGCACGGGTGAGATTGGTTCGGCCGTCACCCGCATTGACCAGATCAGCAAGGACCTGGCCCAGGTCAAACAATCGGTGGCCGGGATTGTGGAAGAAGCGGTAGGCAACCGCGAACACTGCCGTCATATTGAAGAAGAAATCCGGGTTGTGGCGGAAACCACGCGGGAATCACTGAAAGATATCGAAGTCATCAAGGGCCATACCGCCTCACTGCTGAACATGAGCGAGGATCTGGTTTCGCTGACTTCCGAAGCCGGTATCAAGACGGTGGACACACCGTTTATCGAGAAAATCGTGGCGTCGGCCAAGCAGGTGTCCACACTGTTTGAAGACGCAGTGCAACGTGGCGAAATTTCCATCAATGACCTGTTCGATACCCAGTACCAGCAAGTACCGGATATCACACCGCCGCACTACCTGACGCGCAACACCGAATTCTGCGCCCGCCATCTGGGGCCGCTGTGCAATGAAATTGTCGACTCCTCGCCCGACATCATCGCCTGCACACCGGGCGACATGAACAATTACTACCCGATCATCAACCGGGAATTTGCCAAACCGCCCACCGCTGACCCGGTATGGAATGCAGCCAACTCCCGCGCCAGAACGCGTCAGCTGGACCGCACCTCGCTCAACCAGATGAAGACCAAGAAGCCCTTTCTGGTACAGACCTACCGCCGCAATATGGGTGGTGGCCGCTTTGACCTGATGAAAAACTATTCGGCCCCCATCATGGTTCAGGGCCGGCAGTGGGGCGTGCTGCGCATCATGGTCAAGGTGAGATAAACGGGCCGGATAACCCGGGCAACAGGGTTTCCCGCGTTGCGCTGGCTTGAAGTTGGCGGGTTGATCCATTAACGTGTCACACCATCGGGCAGGCTTTGTGCCTGCCTTTTTCACTCAGACTCCGGATTTCCTCATGCCGCCCAAACCCTTTCCCAGCATCAGTGTGATGGCCGTGTTGCGCATCGCCGTGATGGGCCTGCTCATCCTGTCCTGCCTGAAGGTAATCCAGCCGTTTCTGGGTGCGCTGACCTGGGCCGCCATCATTGCCATTTCCGCCTGGCCGCTGTTTACCCGGCTGCGCCTGCGGCTCAATGGCCGCGCCAAGCTGGCGGCGGTCATCATTGTGGGGGCGCTGTCGCTGACGCTGGCCATTCCCATCGGCCTGATGGCCCTGACGCTGGCCGATACCATTCCGCAGCTGGCGTCCATGTCGCGTGACCTCACCAGCATTCACCTGCCCAATGCCCCGGCCTGGGTCAACACCCTGCCACTGGTGGGCGAGTCGCTGCACAAGTTCTGGATGAGCGTGCAACTGGACCTGCCGGGCTTTATCGACAAAATCCGCCCGGCCATCAACAAGGCCGCCTTGTGGGCACTGGAAAGCGGGGCTTCGGCCAGCCTGAGCATGCTGGAAATCGTGCTGGCCATCGTGATTGCCGGCCTGTTGCTGATCAATGGTGACAAGCTGTGGGATGGTGCCGAGCTGGCCATCAGCAAGCTGGGCGGTGCCACGGCAGACGAATTGCCCGAGGTGATTGCGCGCACCATCCGCAGCGTCACCACCGGGGTGGTGGGCACGGCACTGGCACAAACCGTGCTGTGTGTGATCGGCCTGTTGATTGCCGGGGTGCCCGGTGCACTAGTGCTGGGTTTCCTGTGCTTCATCGTGGCGGTGGCGCAGCTGCCCACGCTGATCATCTGGCTGCCGGCTGCCGGCTGGGTGTTTTACTCGGGCGAGACCGGCATGGGCATTTTCCTGCTGGCATGGGGCTTCTTGCTGGTCAATACCATCGACAACGTGCTCAAGCCGCTGCTGATCAGCCAGGGCGCGCAAATGCCCTTGTCCATCATTTTCATGGGGGTGATTGGCGGCCTGCTGGCCTGGGGCCTGCTGGGTCTGTTCATCGGCCCTACCCTGCTGGCCGTGGGCTTTACCCTGTTCCGCCACTGGCTGCGACCGGAGGATTACCCGGAGCAAACCGAGGAGTCCGAGCCGCCGTGTGATGTACAGGAAGAGCGTCGGTCCTGACACGCACAAAGGCATACCATGCAAACCCTGGTACTGACATCCAAGATCGACCTGTGGCTGGTGGCGGTGGCTGTAATAGCCACGGCTCTGCTAACGGTGGCTGCGACTCGCCCTCCGCTGGCCGATACAGGAAAAGTTCTGGGCATTGTGCTCAGTGGTATACCACTGCTGCTGTTGCTGTGGTATCCGCTCTGCAACACCCGATACACGCTGGATGACCAGAACCTGACGGTGCGCAGTGGCTTGTTCCACTGGAATATCCCGCTCACGTCCATCCAGGGCATTGAGCCAAGCCGGGATATGGCCTCGGCACCTGCGCTGTCGCTAGACCGGCTGCGGATTCGTTATTTGCAAGATGGCCAGCCCAACAGCATCCTGATTTCCCCCACCGACCAGACTTTGTTCATGCAAAGGCTGGGTGCTCTGAGGTCGAAGCCATCCCAAGCGGCAAACTGAACCAGCCTGTCCTGACAGACCCAGCACACCGCAGCAGGGCATGACCATGGCCAGCCCGAACCTTGCAGCCCGGGCTGGCTGTACAACCTTCAGCCTTACAGCAATTCCAGCGCCACGGCCGTGGCCTCGCCACCACCAATGCACAGGCTGGCCACACCGCGTTTGCCGCCATGCTGACGCAGGGCGGACAGCAGGGTCACCATTACCCGCGCACCGGATGCGCCAATGGGGTGGCCCAGTGCGCAGGCCCCGCCATGCACATTTACCTTGTCGTGGGGCAAGCCCAGCTCCTGCATGGCCGCCATGGTCACCACGGCAAAGGCTTCGTTGATTTCAAACAGGTCGACATCGCCTACCGTCCAGCCTGTCCTGGCCAACAGCTTGCGCATGGCCCCCACCGGCGCGGTGGTGAACAGGCCAGGCTCCTGCGCGTGAGTGGCATGGGCCACCAAGCGGGCCAGCGGCTTGAGCCCACGGCGGGCGGCTTCGCTCGCTGTCATCAACACCAGCGCGGCGGCACCGTCGGAAATGGAGCTGGAATTGGCCGCCGTCACCGTGCCGTCCTTGCGAAAAGCCGGTTTCAGGCTGGCAATCTTGTCCAGTTTTGCCTTGAGCGGTTGCTCGTCAATTTCCATCGCCTGTGTGCCGGATTTGCCCTCCACCAACACCGGGGTGATTTCCTCACGGAAGCGGCCTTCGGCAATGGCTTGTTGCGCGCGGGTGAGCGAGGCAATGGCAAAGGCGTCCTGTGCTTCGCGGCTGAAGCCATACTCGCCAGCACAGTTTTCGGCGAACACACCCATCAGCTTGCCCTTGTCGTAGGCATCTTCCAGCCCGTCCAGAAACATGTGGTCCTTGATTTCACCATGTCCCAGCCGCAGGCCGCCCCGCGCTTTGGGAATCAGATAAGGCGAATTGCTCATGCTTTCCATGCCGCCAGCCACCATCACGCTGGCAGAACCGGCCAACAGCAGGTCGTGTGCCAGCATGGCGGCTTTCATGCCGGAGCCACACATCTTGTTGATGGTGGTACAGCCAGCCGCCAGCGGCAGCCCGGCTCCCAGCGCAGCTTGCCGAGCCGGGGCCTGGCCCTGGCCGGCGGGCAGCACGCAGCCCATGATCACCTCGTCGACATCCTCGGCAGCCACACCAGACCGCTCTACTGCGGCGCGGATGGCAGCTGCGCCCAGCTGGCTGGCAGTCTGGCTGGCAAACATGCCCTGAAAGCCGCCCATGGCGGTACGGGCCATGCCCACAATGACAATCGATTCTTGCTGTTGCATCTGTGTATTCCTTTCCGAAAGGCTTGCTTGCCCGGCTACGGTGTTGATGCTGCCTGTTTGCCCAGTGCCTTTTCGCACTGGCTGCGGATCTGGCTGATTTCCCCCATCACCACACGGATGTCGTCCAGCTGTTCCTGCAATTGCTGTTCCTTGCGGCTGAGAATGCGGATGAATTCGCGCAGCTGCGGTTCGTCGTTGCTGGCGGCATCGTACAAATCAAACAGCTCGCGGATTTCCAGCAAGGACAGGCCAATGCGCTTGCCACGCAGAATCAGCATCAGCCGCACCCGGTCGCGCCGGGTATAGATGCGGCGCTGGCCATCGCGCTGCGGCTCCAGCAGCCCCTGGTCTTCGTAAAAGCGGATGGTGCGCGTGGTGACGTCAAATTCCTGCGCCAGCTGGCTGATGCTGTAGGTCACGCCTTGCATGCCTGTTCCCCTGTTGTTGTTTTGGCCCTGCCCTTTGCCTGCTGGCAGCTGCTGGCCGTGTTTTGATCCCCGATGCAGGATTGTTGATTGACGTTGACGTAAACGTCAAGTTATTGTGATAAAAACAACGCAGGAGAACAGCACATGACAACACAAAAAATCGGCGTGGTTGGCGCAGGCACCATGGGCAACGGCATTGCCCAGGTGTTTGCCATGCATGGCTTTGAAGTCCGGCTGGCCGATGTCAGCGAGGCCGCCCTGCACAAGGGCCTGGCTGCCATTGGCAACAGCCTGACACGCATGGCAAAGAAAGGCAGCATTGCCGAAGCCGACATCGCCGGCATTCTGGCACGCATCCACCCCACCACCCGGCTGGCCGAGCTGGCCGACCGCGATCTGGTCGTCGAAGCCGCCACCGAAAACCCGACCATCAAGGAGTCCATTTTCCGCGAACTGGGCAGCGTGGTGCGGGCAGACGCCATTCTGGCGTCCAACACCTCGTCCATTTCGCTCACCCGCATTGCCGCCTGGGTGCCGCAGCCGGAACGGGTGGTAGGCATGCACTTCATGAACCCGGTGCCCTTGATGCAGCTGGTGGAAATCATCCGTGCCATCCAGACCAGCGATCACACTTACCAGAAGGTATTCGAACTGGCGGTGGCACTGGGCAAGACCCCGGTGACGGTGAAGGACGGGCCGGGCTTTGTCTCCAACCGCATCCTGATGCCGATGATCAACGAAGCCGCCTTTGCCCTGTTCGAAAACCTGGCCACGGCGGAAGACATCGACACCGTGATGAAACTGGGCATGAACCACCCCATCGGCCCACTGGCACTGGCCGACCTGATTGGCCTGGATACCTGCCTGTCCATCATGGACATCCTTTATACCGAATTCCGTGACAGCAAATATCGCGCCTGCCCGCTGCTGGCACAGCTGGTGGCGGCCGGGCAGCTGGGTCGCAAAAGCGGCAAGGGTTTTTATCACTACGACTGACATACCAAGACGGCACACAAGCCGCCAAGCACAGGAGAGTTGCAGATGAAACAGGCTGTTCCCAGCGTCAAGCTGCTGATCAACGGTGAATTCGTCGAATCGCAGAGCCAAGAGTGGCGCGACATCATCAACCCGGCCACGCAAGAAGTGCTGGCACGGGTCCCCATGGCCACCTCCGGGGAAGTCGAGGCCGCGGTCGCCAGCGCCAAAACCGCCTTCGCCAGCTGGAAGAAAACCCCCATCGGCACCCGCGCACGGATTTTCCTCAAGTACCAGCAGCTGATTCGCGAGCACATGAAGGAACTGGCCGCCCTGCTGACGGCGGAACAGGGCAAAACCCTGGCCGATGCCGAGGGCGATATCTTCCGTGGGCTGGAAGTGGTGGAGCACGCCGCCAGCATTGGCAATCTGCAACTGGGCGAATACGCCGAAAACGTGGCTGGCGGGGTGGACACCTATACCGTGCAACAGCCGCTGGGCGTGTGTGCCGGCATCACCCCCTTCAACTTCCCGGCGATGATTCCGCTGTGGATGTTCCCGATGGCCATTGCCACCGGCAATACCTTTGTGCTGAAGCCCTCCGAACAGGACCCGATGGTGACCATGCGGCTGGTGGAGCTGGCCTTGCAGGCTGGCATCCCGGCTGGGGTGCTGAATGTGGTGCATGGCGGCGAAGCGGTGGTGAATGCCATTTGTGACCACCCGGACATCAAGGCCATCTCTTTTGTCGGCTCCAGCCGCGTCGGCACCCACGTGTACAACCGCGCCAGCCTGGCCGGCAAGCGCGTGCAATGCATGATGGGAGCCAAGAACCACGCCATCGTGCTGCCGGATGCCAACAAGGAACAGGCGCTGAACCAGCTGACCGGCGCGGCATTCGGCGCAGCTGGCCAGCGTTGCATGGCCTTGAGCGTGGCAGTGCTGGTGGGCGAAGCACGCAGCTGGATTCCAGACCTGGTGGCCAAGGCCAAGTCCCTGCGCGTGGGCGCAGGCAAGGACAACCCGGACCTGGGCCCGCTGATTTCCTGCGCCGCCCGCGAACGGGTGACCAGCCTGATCAAGCAAGGTGTGGCCGAAGGCGCGGTGCTGGAGCTGGATGGCCGGGAAGTTCACGTGGATGGCTACCCGGACGGCAACTTTGTCTGCCCCACCATTTTCTCCGGCGTTAGCACCGACATGGCCATCTATCAGCAAGAAATCTTTGGGCCGGTGCTGTGCCTGCTGGCCGTGGACACACTGGATGAGGCCATTGCCATCATCAATGCCAACCCCAATGGCAACGGTACCGCCATCTTCACCCAGAGCGGCGCGGCGGCACGGCGCTTTCAGGAAGACATCGACGTGGGTCAGGTCGGCATCAATGTGCCGATTCCGGTACCGGTGCCGCTGTTCAGCTTTACCGGCTCGCGCGGCTCCAAGCTGGGTGACCTCGGCCCTTACGGCAAACAGGTCATCCTGTTCTACACCCAGACCAAAACCGTCACCAGCCGCTGGTTCGACGACGAAGCCAGCAGCGGCAAGGTGCACACCACCATTTCGCTGCGCTGAGCTGGCCTGATTAACGCAGACCGATTCACGTCAGATAAAACAAGACAGCAGCGGGCCGCCATCCCCCACCGGCCCGGCTGCTGCAAGAGGAGAAACCGACATGGACTTTGCACTCAACGAACAGCAGCTGGCCTTCCAGGACAGCGCACGCGACTTTGCCAGCAGCCGCCTGGCGCCGTTTGCCGCCGAATGGGACCTGGAAGAAACCTTTCCGCTCGCCACCATCCGTGAAGCCGGTGACATGGGTTTTCTCGGCCTGTACACCCCGGAAAGCCACGGCGGGCTGGGCCTGTCGCGGCTGGATTCGGCCATCGTGTTTGAAGAACTGGCAGCCGGCTGCACCTCCACCGCCGCCTATCTCACCATCCACAATATGGTGAGCTGGATGATTGCCAGCTTCGGCAGCACCACGCTGGCCGGGGAATGGGTGCCGCGCATGGTGAGCGGCGAAGTGCTGGGCAGCTACTGTCTGACCGAGCCGGGTGCCGGCTCCGATGCCGCCTCGCTCAAGACCCGCGCCGATAAAAAGGGCGAAGTCTATGTGCTGAACGGCAGCAAGATGTTCATCTCCGGCGCGGGCAGTACCGATGTGCTGGTGGTGATGGCCCGTACCGGTGGCCCCGGCCCCAAAGGCGTGTCGGCCTTTGTGGTGCCCGCCAATGCACCCGGCGTGCAGTACGGCAAGAAGGAAAAGAAAATGGGCTGGAACAGCCAACCCACCCGCGCCATCACCTTCGACAATGTGGAAATTCCGGCAGGCAACCTGTTGGGCGAGGAAGGCATGGGTTTTGCCTATGCCATGAAAGGGCTGGATGGCGGCCGCATCAATATCGCCACCTGCGCCGTTGGCACCGCCCAGGCGGCACTGAATGCCGCACAGCGCTATGTGCAGGAGCGGCAACAGTTTGGCCAGCCGCTGGCCGACTTCCAGACCGTGCAGTTCCGCCTGGCCGACATGCTGACCGAGCTGGTGGCCGCCCGCCAGATGGTACGTCTGGCGGCATTCAAGCTGGATAGCGGCAGCACCGACGCCAGTGCCTACTGTGCCATGGCCAAGCGCTTTGCTACCGATCTGTCATTCAATGTCGCCAATAATGCCTTGCAGCTGTTTGGCGGCTATGGCTACCTGAAGGACTTCCCGCTGGAACGCCATGTCCGTGATGCCCGCGTGCACCAGATTCTGGAAGGCACCAACGAGGTGATGCGCATGATAGTCGCCCGGCAGTTGCTGAAGGACGGCGCGCTGGAGAACCTCCGCTAGGCGCGGCTAACAAAAACCCTGTTGCTGCGTTGCGCCTCCTTGCCGTACTCAATGTACTGTCTGCGTCGGCGCGCCTTGCCCCAGGGACGCTACGCTATTTTGTTAGCCGCGCGGAGTAGATGTCGCGATTGGCAAAAACAGACTGAACCACATTCAAAGGTAGCCAAATGAATACTTACGCTCATCTGGACGTGAACCTCATCGGCCACACCGCCCAGGTCACCATTAACAACCCGCCAGCCAACACCTGGAACCGCGCCAGCCTGAACGCGCTCAAGCAGCTGGTGGCGGACCTGAACGCCGATGACAACATCTACGCGCTGGTGATCACCGGCAGCGGCAGCAAGTTCTTCTCCGCCGGGGCCGATCTCAACCTGTTTGCCGACGGCAACAAGCTGGTGGCCACCGAAATGACCATGTTGTTCGGCGAAGCCTTCGAAGCGCTGGCCGCCTTCCGTGGTGTCAGCATTGCCGCCATCAACGGCTATGCCATGGGCGGCGGGCTGGAATGCGCGCTGGCTTGCGACATCCGCATTGCCGAAGTGCAGGCACAAATGGCGCTGCCGGAAGCTGCGGTCGGCCTGCTGCCCTGCGCTGGCGGCACCCAGCAACTGCCGTGGCTGGTGGGTGAAGGCTGGGCCAAGCGCATGATTCTGTGTGGCGAGCGGGTGGATGCCGACACCGCCGAACGCATCGGCCTGGTGGAAGAAGTGGTCGGCCAGGGCCAGGCATTGGAAGCAGCGCTCAAGCTGGCGGAAAAAGTGGCGCGCCAGTCGCCCTCCTCGGTCAAGGTGTGCAAACAGCTGGTGCAGCGCGCACGCATCGAGCCGCCCGGCTATAACCTGATTCACGAGCGCGAGCAGTTCATCAAGCTGTTCGACACCGCCGACCAGCAAGAAGGCGTGCAGGCCTTTCTGGCCAAGCGCAGCCCGCAATGGCACAACCGCTGACAGGAGTCGTCATGCCCGATGTTGTCTTGTTTGAAGAACGCCGCTGTGCCGATGGCAAACGCCTCGGCATTGCCACCCTCAACAGTGAAAAGTCGCTGAACGCACTGACACTGGAGATGATCCGCTTGCTGCAAGCACAGCTGAGTGGCTGGGAAGCCGACCCGGACATCGCCGCCGTATTGCTGCGCGGTGCTGGCGAAAAAGCCTTCTGTGCCGGGGGCGATGTGCGCGCCCTGCGCGAAGCGCTGCTGACCGACGACAGTCATCCGCAGCCGCAGGCGCTGGCCTTCTTCCGCGAAGAATACGCGCTGGATTACCACATTCATTGCTATGCCAAGCCGCTCATCGTGTGGGGCCACGGCATCGTGATGGGCGGAGGGCTGGGGCTGATGGCCGGGGCCAGCCACCGCGTGGCCACCAGCGCCACCCGCATTGCCATGCCGGAAATCACCATCGGCCTGTATCCCGACGTGGCCGGCAGCTGGTTTCTGCAACGCATGCCCGCCCGCGTCGGCCTGTTCCTCGGCCTGACCGGCGCACCACTCAACGCCCACGATGCGCTGATCTGCAATCTGGCTGACCACGTGCTGGCTGTCGATGCCTGGCCGCAGCTGCTGGAGCAACTGCAACAGCAATACTGGGATGCTGACAGCGCCACCCGCCACGTCCAGGTTTCCGCCCTGCTCAGCCAGCTGGAACAGGCCGCACGCAGCAGCCTGCCGCCGTCCAATGTGCAGCCCAATCTGCTGACCATTCATCAGCTGATGAGCATGGGCGATCTGGCCAGCGTGGCCGATGCCCTGGGCACACAACAGTTCGACCACGACTGGCTGGCCAGCGCCGCCAAAAACTTCCGCCACGGCTGCCCGGTATCCGCCGCCGTGACCTGGGAAATCTTCCAGCGCGCCCGCCACCTGTCGCTGGCTGAAGCACTGCGCATGGAGCTGATCCTGTCGCTCAACTTCTGCCACAAGCCGGACTTCCGCGAAGGCGTGCGCGCGCTGCTGGTGGACAAGGACAGGCAGCCGCAATGGCATTACCGCCAGCTGGCCGACATCCCGCAGGACTGGGTGGACAGCCACTTTGTGGCACCGTGGTCGGCAGATCAGCACCCTTTGGCCTCGCTGCCTTAAGTACAACAAAAGAGGAGAGACACAATGACACACATCGCCTTCATCGGACTGGGCAATATGGGTGGGCCGATGGCGCTAAATCTGGTGGCCAGGGGTTTTAGCGTCGCCGCTTTTGATTTGTCCGCCGACGCACTAGCCAGGCTGCAAGCCGCCGGTGCCCGTGCCGCCAGCAGCGCACTGGACGCCGTGCAGGGGGCCAGCGTGGTGATTTCCATGCTGCCGGCCGGCAAACATGTGCAGGCGCTGTATCTGGGCGAGCAAGGGCTGTTTGCCAGCCTGCCCAAGGGTACGCTGGTGATTGACTGCAGCACCATTGCCGCCAGCGATGCACGCAAGGTGGCCGATGCTGCCACTGCAGCTGGCCTGCGCATGCTGGACGCGCCGGTTTCCGGTGGCACCGCCGGGGCCGCTGCCGGTACCCTCACCTTTATTGTCGGCGGCGCGGAGGCAGACCTGGCCGAAGCACGCCCGCTGCTGGAGGCCATGGGCAAGAACATCTTCCACGCCGGTGGCAACGGCGCGGGCCAGACAGCGAAAATCTGCAACAACATGCTACTGGGCATCCTGATGGCAGGTACCGCCGAGGCGCTGGCGCTGGGGGTGAAGAACGGGCTGGACCCGAAAGTGCTGTCGGACATCATGAGCAAGAGCTCCGGCCGCAACTGGGCGCTGGAGCTGTACAACCCCTGGCCGGGCGTGATGGAAACCGCCCCGGCCAGCCGTGGCTACAGCGGCGGTTTCATGACCGCGCTGATGCTCAAAGACCTGGGCCTGGCGGAAAACACCGCGCTGGACAGCCACGCCGCCACGCCGCTGGGTTCACTCGCCCGCAATCTGTACGAAAGCCATGCGACAGCCGGTAATGGTCAGCTGGATTTTTCCAGCATCCTGCAGTATTTCCACCGGCAAGACTGAAGCCATTTTCTTGCCTGTCCCTGCCCGGCCTGGTGCCGGGCCCAGGCTGCTGACAAAGTAATGTGATGCGATGGCACTGGACCCAGCAAAGCCGGGCCTTCCGACTAAGCACTCTATTCCGCAGCCTTTCCATCTAATCCCAATCCCCCCGCCCTTTCCCTGAAAGGGAGCCGCGCTTTCTTTTCAGAAAGCGAGAGGGGGCTTGTCAATAATCGGCGCCCGGCTTTATGCCGGGCTTTTTGCATCCGGCGTATTCACACAGGGCAGTTTGGACGGTTGTCATGCGCGTAGCGAAACCATGCCAGACAGCAACAGTCCAAGGTCTTTCATGACGACGTATACAACCGCTCAGGAAACCAGCCATGAAAACCAGACAACTGCTTGCCACCACCCTCTTGCTGGCCGCTGCCAGCCAGGCGTCCAGCGCCGCCGGGGTGCTGAATGTATATAACTGGTCCGACTACATTGCCAAGGACACCATTCCCGGCTTTGAAAAGCAGACCGGCATCAAGGTGCGCTACGACAACTACGACAGCAATGAAACCCTGCAATCCAAGCTGCTGACCGGCAGCTCCGGCTACGACATCGTCACCCCCACCTCGGACTTCATGGCCAAGCAGATACAGGCCGGGGCCTTCCAGAAGCTGGACAAGAGCAAGCTGCCCAATCTGCGTAATCTGGACCCGGCACTGATGGCCAAGATAGCCGGTGCCGACCCGGGTAATCTGTATGGCGTACCCTGGGCCTATGGCACCGACGGCCTGGGCTACAACCTGACCAAGGTGCAACCGCTGCTGGGCAAGGACGCGCCGCTGGACGACTGGGACAATCTGTTCAACCCGCAAAAAGCGGCAAAACTGAAAGGCTGCGGCATTTCGGTGCTGGACGATGCCAAGGCGGTGTTCGCCACCACCCTGCACTATCTGGGCAAACAACCCAACAGCCGCAACCCGGCCGACTACCAGGCGGCTTTCCAGACCCTGCAAAAAATCCGCCCCTATATCAAGCGCTTCAGCTCCTCCGGCTATATCAATGAGCTGGCCAATGGCGACATCTGCATGGTGCTGGGCTACTCCGGTGACGTGGTCATTGCCAAGGCCCGCGCCGCCGAAGCCAAACGCCCTTATCAACTGGCCTATTACATCCCCAGGACCGGT
This sequence comes from Aquitalea sp. ASV11, assembly GCF_016429185.1. Lineage (NCBI taxonomy): Bacteria > Pseudomonadati > Pseudomonadota > Betaproteobacteria > Neisseriales > Chromobacteriaceae > Aquitalea > Aquitalea sp. ASV11. Next base: position 4,943 of record NZ_JAELUD010000026.1, on the reverse strand, counting down.
GCGCCACTGTGGTTTGACGTGATGGTGATTCCCAAGGGGGCCAAGAATGTCGATTCCGCCCTGCAGTGGATCAACTACATGCAAACCCCGCAGGTGAACGCCGGCATCACCAATACCGTGTTCTACCCCACCGCCAATGCGGCGGCGCGCAAGTTCGTGAAACCGGAGATTGCCAACGACCCTGCCATCTACCCGCCACCGGCGCTCATCAACAAGCTGTTCCTGCTGGAGCCGGTACCGGCTGACATCATGCGGCTGCAAAACCGGCTGTGGACACAGCTGAAAACCGGGCGCTGAGCGGCACTGGCAAGGGAATCGTCATATCAACGATATGAACAAACCAAGGGACACCATGCAAGCTATGTATCTTGTTTTATGTCTGCTAGGCGGTGTCCTGCCCTTTACCCAGCTTGCCCCCTGGCTGGATCAGCATGGACTACAGCCGCTCTTGCTGCTGCAGACTGCGCTGGCCACGCCAGTGGCTGCTTTTGCCTGGGCTGACGTATTGTTGTCCGCCATCACCCTTGCCGTGTTTATCATGGTGGAAAGTCGGCGTATCGGCATGCGGCAGTGGTGGTTACCCCTACTCGCTCTGCTGTGCGTGGGGGTGTCTCTGGCGCTGCCCTTGTTTCTGCTATTGCGAGAACGACACTCTAGCGTCAATTCAGCGCTGTCGATGCACTGAGGGCTGGGCGCAAAACAGCGCACCACATCACCTTAATCCCTGTCACGCAGCATATACCCCGCCGCCGCCAGCGCCTTGCGCCATTCAGCGATGGCAATGTCCACCAGCTGGCGCTGGCCGGTAAAGCCGAAGTCGATGTGCATCTGCGGAATGGTTTCGTTGCCAAAACTGGGCAGGCTGGAGAGCTTGAGGGCAGGATAGCGCTGGCTGAAATCCTGCATCAGGGTGATCAGGTCGCCCTCGCGCGCACCCAGCGCAATCACGCCCTGCTCCACATCCGGGCTATCGTTGAAAAGATGGCGGTACTGGCTATCCAGCACCCATTCGATCATCGGCCAGGCCATGGCCGGGAAGCCCGGCACGAAATGCACATCGCCATGCGAGAAACCGGCAATCTGGTTCACCGGATTGGGAATGATGCGACTACCCGCCGGGAACATCGCCATATTGATGCGGTGCGGATAAGCATCCTCGCCAAAGCGTGCCTCGATCAGCGCACCGGCTTCTGGGTGAACCTCCAGCGGCAAGCCCAGCGCCTGTCCGGCACAGCTGCGGGTGTGGTCGTCCGGGGTGGCACCGATGCCGCCAAAACTGAACACCAGTTCGCCACTGGCAAAGGCACGCTGCAAGGCAGCGGTGATGCGTGCCGGGTCGTCACCCACGTATTCCGCAGCGGCCAGGCTCAGGCCACGCGCCGCCAGAATGCGGATCAGGGATTGCAAATGCTTGTCCTGCCGTTTGCCGGACAATAATTCATCGCCGATGATGATGGCTGCAACGTTCACGCTTCACACCTCTTGCTCGGAGTTAGCCCGGTATCAATCCGGCTGCGTGGCCCTGCCGTGCAACCAGCCTTGTACCGAGTAAAAGAAAATGCCCAGCCATTCGCGCAAGGCAGAATGACATTCCTGCATGGCCCGCCCGGTGGGCAGATACCAGGCCAGCCCTGCGCCATCATAACGGACAAAACCGGTGGGTGCAGGCAGCACATTCAGGCCCTGGGCCTGAAAAAACGGCAGCGCGCGGCGCAGATGCCAGCCCTGGCTGACCAGCACGATACGGCTGATACCGGCCTTTTTCAGCATGAGCGCACTATAGCGGGCATTTTCCAGCGTGGTATTGGACTGCATTTCCACCCAGCGTACTGACAGGCCGTAGTCCTGTTGCAGGGTTCGCGCCATCACCTCACCTTCCGGCTCGCCACCATAGGGTGAGCCACCGGTCACCAGCAGCGGCAGATGGGTACGCCGTGCCAGAAAGGCGGCATAGCGCAGCCTGGTCTGGGTATCGGCACTGGGTTCGTTACGCTCGTATTCGGGAGCCGGCTTCTTGCCGCCGCCCAGCACCACGATGGCCTGTTGCTGTTGCAGCTGGGCCATGCTTGCCACCGGATAGCGCTCGAGACCGGCTGTCAGCCACATGGCGGTACGGGGGATAGACAACAGATAGGCCAGCAGCAGGCCGACACATACCAGACAGGCCCCCATGGCAGGCGCACGGCGGCGCAGCAACAGCCCCAGGGCGATGGGGAGAATGAAAAGCAGCGGGGGCAATAAAAAGGCCCCGAGGAGCTGGTGGACCAGTACTTCGGGGCTAATCGTTGCTGTCATTGAAGACTCTTTTGCTTACTCGCCGAGGTAGGCGTTACGCACGCGTTCGTCGTCGAGCAATTCGCGCGCCGGGCCACCCATGGTGATACGGCCGCTTTCCATCACATAACCGCGCTGGGACACTTCCAGGGCCAGTTTGGCGTTCTGCTCCACCAGCAGCATGGTCACGCCTTCCTTGGCAATCATCTGGATGATCTCGAAGATCTTTTCCACGATAATGGGCGCCAGGCCCATGGACGGTTCATCCAGCAGCAGCAGCTTGGGCTTGGACAGCATGGCACGGCCCATGGCCACCATTTGCTGTTCGCCGCCGGACAGCGTGCCGGCCAGCTGCTTGTAACGCTCTTTCAGGCGCGGGAACAGTTCGTACACGCGCTCGATTTCGCTCTGGATGGCCGCCTTGTCATTGCGGTAGTAGGCACCCATTTGCAGGTTTTCTTCCACCGTCAGCTTGCTGAAGATGCCACGGCCTTCCGGCACCATCACCAGACCATGACGCACATAGTCGTGGGACGGAATGGTACCGTTCAGCTTGCCATCGTAAGTGATGCTGCCGCCGGACGGCTTCACCATGCCGATCAGGGTTTTCAGGGTGGTGGTCTTGCCGGCACCGTTGGCACCGATCAGGGTGACCAGCTCGCCCTGGTTGATGTGGAAATCCACGCCACGAACAGCCTGAATGCCGCCGTAAGCCACTTGCAGGTTTTTAACTTCCAGAAGGCTCATGCGTGTGCCGCTCCCAGGTAAGCTTCAATCACTCTCGGGTTCTTGCGTACTTCTTCCGGAATGCCCTCGGCAATCTTCTTGCCGTAGTCCAGCACCGCAATACGGTCACACAGACCCATCATGAGTTTGACGTCGTGTTCAATCAGCAAAACCGTAGTACCGCTCTTGGCGATCTTGCTCATCAGCTCCTTGAGCTCTTCGGTTTCACGCGGGTTCATACCGGCAGCCGGTTCATCCAGTGCCAGCAGCTTGGGCTCGGTGGCCAGCGCGCGGGCGATTTCCAGACGACGCTGGTGGCCGTAGGACAGGTTGCGGGCACGTTCGTCGGCCACGTCGGCAATGCCTACGTATTCCAGCAGTTCCCAGGCCTTGGCGGTAATCGCCTTTTCTTCCTCGCGGGTACGACGGTCACGCAGTACCGCGCCCAGTGCACCGGCCTTGGAACGGATATGACGACCCACCATCACGTTTTCCAGCGCAGTCATTTCCGCGAACAAACGGATGTTCTGGAAAGTACGGGCGATACCGGCGTTCACCACCACGTGCGGCTTGGCCTGGAACAGGTTGTGGCCGTCGAAGGTGAAGGAACCTTCGTCCGGCACGTACAGGCCGGTCAGCACGTTGAACAGCGTGGTCTTGCCGGCGCCGTTCGGGCCGATCAGACCGTAGATTTCACCCTTGTTAATGGTCAGGCCGACATCGCTCAGTGCGTGCAGACCGCCAAAACGCTTGTTGATGCCTTCGATTTTCAGCAGTACTTCAGCCATGACTTAACCTTTCTGCGCAGCCGCTTCTTTGGCGTCCTTGAATTCGGCCTTGCGGCGCTTGGACGGCAGCATGCCTTCCGGACGAACCAGCATCATCACCACCATGGCAATGCCGAACAGCAGCATGCGGGCGTTTTCCGGGTCGATCAGCATGCGACCCATGGTCTTCATCTGCAGCGGGCCAATCACGTCACGCAGGATTTCCGGCGCAATGGTCAGCACGACAGCACCCAGGATCACACCGGCAATGTTACCCATGCCACCCAGAACGATCATGGCCAGGATCATGATGGACTCCAGCAAGCTGAAGGATTCCGGCGATACAAAACCCTGGAAGGCAGAGAACAGGCCACCGGCCACACCACCGGACAGCGCACCCAGTGCAAAGGCCAGCAGCTTGATGTTGCGGATGTTGATACCCATGGCCGAAGCGGCAATCTGGTCTTCACGCAGCGCAACCCAGGCACGGCCGATACGGGAGTGCTGCAGGCGGGAAGCCATGATCACCACGATGACGGTCAATACCAGGAACAGGTAGTAGTACAGATAAACCGGCGGCAGGGACATGCCGAACAGGTTGATCGGCGAACCCAGGTCGGCAGCGCCAACGCGGATCGGGTCGATCAGGTTGATACCTTGCGGGCCGTTGGTGATGTTGACCGGCGCGTTCAGGTTGTTCATGAAGATACGGATGATTTCACCGAAACCCAGCGTCACGATGGCCAGATAGTCACCCTTCAGGCGCAGTACCGGAGTACCGAGCAGAATACCGAAGAAGGCGGCAAACAGCGCACCCAGCGGAATGGTGACATAGAAGGGCCAGTGAATGCCGAAGTGCGGCGAACCCAGCAATGCGTAGGTGTAGGCACCCACGGCATAGAAGGCGATGAAGCCCAGGTCGAGCAGGCCGGCAAAGCCCACCACGATGTTAAGGCCCAGTGCCAGCATCACGTACAACAGCGCGAAGTCGACGATACGCACCCAGGAATTACCCAGCGCGCCGCCTACCACGAAGGGCAGTACGCACAGGGCAATGCCGCTGGCGATGAACAGCCCGATTTGTTTGGAATCAAATGCCTTGCTCATGTTATTTCTCCCCCGGATCAGGCGCGGTCAGCCATCTTTTCGCCCAGCAGGCCGGACGGACGGAAAATC
>NZ_JAELUD010000241.1:0-302 GCF_016429185.1 Aquitalea sp. ASV11 | reverse complement strand
GCGCGGGGCAGGAAGTATTGCAAACCGGCAAGCGCCATGTCGGCATCACCGCGCTGGAGCCGGTTGGTCATTACGCGCTGAAGATCACCTTTGATGACGGCCACGACAGCGGCCTCTATAGCTGGTCCTGTCTCTTATACACATCTCCGAGCCCACGAGACGAACGCAATAATCGCGTATGCCGTCTTCTGCTTGAAAAGTGGGGGGGGGGGGGGGGGGGGGGGGGGGGGGGGGGGGGGGGGGGGGGGGGGGGGGGGGGGGGGGGGGGGGGGGGGGGGGGGGGGGGGGGGGGGGGGGGGGGG
>NZ_JAELUD010000240.1:0-302 GCF_016429185.1 Aquitalea sp. ASV11 | reverse complement strand
CCCCCCCCCCCCCCCCCCCCCCCCCCCCCCCCCCCCCCCCCCCCCCCCCCCCCCCCCCCCCCCCCCCCCCCCCCCCCCCCCCCCCCCCCCCCCCCCCCCCCCCTTTTCAAGCCGAAGACGGCATACGCGATTATTGCGTTCGTCTCGTGGGCTCGGAGATGTGTATAAGAGACAGGCATGGCCCACAGCAGCCAGTCCGGCTTCCAGGCCGGAATGTTTGGCATGGCGCTGACGGTGAAAAACGGCAGCATGCGGTGGCAGACGGTAAGGAATACCGGCAGCAGAAAGCCCCACAAGGCCAG
>NZ_JAELUD010000239.1:0-302 GCF_016429185.1 Aquitalea sp. ASV11 | reverse complement strand
TAGAATGTCGAAACTTAACGCACCCCACCCCCTGCGTAATTATTAAACGCAGCCGCCCGCCCAAGGGCAGCCAGCACGACAGGGGGATGGTGCAAGCCACTTGCCTTGCATGAACACATGCCAGGGCCTGTCTCTTATACACATCTCCGAGCCCACGAGACGAACGCAATAATCGCGTATGCCGTCTTCTGCTTGAAAAAAGGGGGGGGGGGGGGGGGGGGGGGGGGGGGGGGGGGGGGGGGGGGGGGGGGGGGGGGGGGGGGGGGGGGGGGGGGGGGGGGGGGGGGGGGGGGGGGGGGGGG
>NZ_JAELUD010000238.1:0-302 GCF_016429185.1 Aquitalea sp. ASV11 | reverse complement strand
CCCCCCCCCCCCCCCCCCCCCCCCCCCCCCCCCCCCCCCCCCCCCCCCCCCCCCCCCCCCCCCCCCCCCCCCCCCCCCCCCCCCCCCCCCCCCCCCCCCCCCCTTTTCACGCAGAAGACGGCATACGCGATTATTGCGTTCGTCTCGTGGGCTCGGAGATGTGTATAAGAGACAGGCATATAGGTGACGGTTTCGAAGCCACGGTGCGGGTGGTCCGGGAAGCCGGCAATGTAGTCATCCGGATTGTCCGAGCGGAATTCGTCCAGCATCAGGAAGGGGTCCAGCCTGCGTTGCAGGTCGTG
>NZ_JAELUD010000237.1:0-302 GCF_016429185.1 Aquitalea sp. ASV11 | reverse complement strand
CCCCCCCCCCCCCCCCCCCCCCCCCCCCCCCCCCCCCCCCCCCCCCCCCCCCCCCCCCCCCCCCCCCCCCCCCCCCCCCCCCCCCCCCCCCCCCCCCCCCCCCTTTTCACGCAGAAGACGGCATACGAGATTATTGCGTTCGTCTCGTGGGCTCGGAGATGTGTATAAGAGACAGGGTATAGCGTGGCCCAGGTGGCGTGGTCGGCCGCGCTGTAACGCTCCAGCGGCTGCGGCAGGGTGTAATCGGCCGCATCGTGGGTCAGGCCCAGATTTTTGCGGGTGGTGATGTCGGGAACGACAAA
>NZ_JAELUD010000236.1:0-302 GCF_016429185.1 Aquitalea sp. ASV11 | reverse complement strand
AGGTCCGCCACGCTGTGCACATAGCCATACTCCACCAGCTTGTCGATATAACGCTCGCCCAGGCCATCGATATCCATCATGCGCCGGCCGGCAAAATGCTGGATAGCCTGGCTGCGCTGCGCCTGACCTGTCTCTTATACACATCTCCGAGCCCACGAGACGAACGCAATAATCGCGTATGCCGTCTTCTGCTTGAAAAGAGGGGGGGGGGGGGGGGGGGGGGGGGGGGGGGGGGGGGGGGGGGGGGGGGGGGGGGGGGGGGGGGGGGGGGGGGGGGGGGGGGGGGGGGGGGGGGGGGGGGG
>NZ_JAELUD010000235.1:0-302 GCF_016429185.1 Aquitalea sp. ASV11 | reverse complement strand
CCGCTGCACGAATCAGCAAGGCCCAGCTGCCAGCGCAGGCCGAGGCGCAACTGCAGGCCTGGCTGGATGAGGGGTGCCATGGCCAGATGGATTACATGGCCCGGCATGGCAGCCTGCGGGTCAAACCCTGTCTCTTATACACATCTCCGAGCCCACGAGACGAACGCAATAATCGCGTATGCCGTCTTCTGCTTGAAAATGGGGGGGGGGGGGGGGGGGGGGGGGGGGGGGGGGGGGGGGGGGGGGGGGGGGGGGGGGGGGGGGGGGGGGGGGGGGGGGGGGGGGGGGGGGGGGGGGGGGGG
>NZ_JAELUD010000025.1:0-55108 GCF_016429185.1 Aquitalea sp. ASV11 | reverse complement strand
GCATGGCGGCCGCCCCCAGCAACAGGGTGCCCACCGCCAGGTAAACCTGTTTTTCCATCCAGTGGTGTGCATCACGCAACTCGAAACGGTGCATGTTGACGAAGTGCGAACGGCCACGGTGCTGGCCGGCACGCGCGTCGGCATTGGCAAAACGGCCGTCGGCCTCTTCCTGGTTCAGCAAGCCTTCCAGATAGGTTTCGTCGATGCTGGCACGACTACAGAACACCACCACGTGGGAGGCATTCAGCACCTTGGCTTCGTTGAAGGCATAAGCACCGCTGGTGGCTTTGGCCACGCGGGCCTTGCCTTCTGCGCTGCCGGCAATGAAGAAGTGCCAGGGCTGGGAGTTGGTGGATGACGGGCTGAAGCGCAACAGGGTTTCGATGTGCGCCACTTGTTCGGCACTCAGCTGGCGGCTGGGGTCAAAGGCCTTGGTGGTGTAGCGGGTCTGGACCAGATCGGCAATGTTCATGCTGGATTCCTCGGTGTGGTTTCAACAGCAGCCATTATTGCCAAAGCGCCTGCGGCAATGAAGTCGCGCTGGCGGGAAGCAGTTTATGTTTTTTTTTGAAAATGAAACCGCTTTCCCGGCGATTATCACGGCCATGCCATACACGCTGGGCGGACTTCAGCTTTCCAGCATCATCTGCGTTACCAGCCAGTCGGTCAGCTGCTGGCTGGCCGTGGCATCGTGTTGTGCCGCATGGCAGGCGGCATGCCAGGCCAGTGCTTGCGCATCCGCTTGCGGCTGGCGCAGCAGGAAGTGCTGCAAGGGACAGTCCTGCAATGCACGTTTGTCGTGGGCGTGGGAGGGCTGGGTATACAGCCAGTGCTGGGCCAGCGCTCCCAGCCAGGTGGTGATTTCGCCGCTGTCCCCGGGCAGGCGGAAGTGGCGCTGCCAATGGATGAAGTCGGCTTGCGCCATCGGCCGGGCCAGGCTGTAACCCTGTCCGATGCCGGCACCCAGAATGCGCGAGGCCTCTTGCATGCCGCGGTCTTCCAGGCCTTCCACCACCACTTGCCGGTCCAGGTCCTGTCCCAGTTGCAGGATGGCGCGCATCAGGGCCAGGCTGGTCAGCGGTGTCTTGCGCAGGTTCAGCGTCAGGCTCTGGTCGATCTTGATGGTGTCAAATGGCAGGGTGCTCAAGCGTTGCAGGCTGCTGTAGCCCGAGCCCAGGTCGTCCATGGCCAGCTTGATACCGGTCTGGCGCAGCCGTTCAATGGCATGGTCTTGCACCTGCGGCGCGGTGTCGCCGGTTTCCAGCAGCTCCAGACTGAGCCGGTGGGGGGCAATGCCGTGCCGTTGCAGTGCTTCGGCCACCCACTGCGGACAGTCCTCGTCCTGCAAGGTGCTGGGAGCGATATTCAGCGAGATGTCGATCTGCATGCCCTGGCGGTCCAGCTCAGAGAGCTGGCTCAGTGCCTTGTCCAGCCCCAGCCGGAACAGATGGTCGAGGTCGGCATCGCCCAGCAGCGGCAGGAAAACGCCGGGGCTGACCACCTGGCCGTCTTCCTTGACCAGCCGGGCCAGTGCTTCCGCTTTCAGCACCTGGCCGCTGTTGAGGTCCACCAGCGGTTGCAGATACATGGTGAGGCCACCGGCAAACAGCCGCTCGCGCAGCGCCACCGCCAGATTCTGCCGGATGGCGGCGGCCGGTTTGGTACAGGCCGCCAGAATCAGCTCCCAGCGGTGCTGCAAGCCTTGGGAAAATTGCAGCATGCTGGCGGATTCAAACTGGTTGGGATAAGCCCCGAACAGGCTGATGACGGCTACGGTCAGCCCTTCGGCATTGCGTACCGGAATGCTCATGGTGGAACGTATTTGAACTGCGCTGGCCTGCTGGTGCCACAGGGTATAGCGCTTGTCCTTGCCGTAGGAGGCCGATGTGCAGATGCGTCCGCTGCGCCATGCCACTGCGGTCAGGCCCTGGCCACGTTCGGAGTTGGGGTCAACCACGGCTTCCGAGCCCGGCATTTGCAGGCGGCCAGCCACCAGTTCACCCAGCGGGCCTCGGCTGTTTTCCGGTACGAACACGCCATTGGACATCAGCCGCATCAGCAGCACGGCCTGCATGCCGGGCAGGCTGCCCAGCTGTTCCAGCTCGCTGTTGACTGCATCGGCCCACAAGCTGCCCTGATGGGGCATGGGCAGTGCGATGCTGTCCAGATAGCGGGCATGGACCAGGGCCGAGGCCTCCAGCTGGGCATGCAACTGGTCTTGCAGCCGACGGTCGATGATTTCCAGCAGGCGATAGCGCTGGCGGATGGGCAGCAGGGTCTGGTTCAGCTGTTCGCTGAAGGTGCGGCGAAACAGTTCCACGCTCTGCACCAGCATGATGGGCGTGACGCCCACCAGGCTATGGGTGTGGCCCAGCCGGCGGCTGTCCTGGATGATTTTTTCCGCGCTGTTGTCCGGTGACAGTACTTCCAGCATGAAATTGCGGTGCGCTGACTCCAGCTTTTGCAGTTCTTCATCTCCCAGGCTGGAGAGCACTGCATGGATGGAGAGCACAGCATTTTCCTGGGCATAAAACTGCTGCACATAACGGTCGGCAGCAGACTGGATCAGACGGGCGGATTTGCGCAGCAGCTGGGCTGCTTCGCGGCCATACACTTCGAAATGGTTGCTCTCTTCCGCCGGGTAGCCGCTTTCTTCTCCCACCATATGCCACCAGCGTGGCCGGTTGGATTTGTGCTGCTTGGCCTGGTACATGGCGGCATCGGCCTGCCGCATCAGCGCGTCCGGCTCGATGCCATCGTGTGGAAACAAGGACAGGCCCACCGTCATGCCTACTTCGGCTTCAATATGGTTGCCCAGCAGGAAGGGGGATTCCACCGCCCGGTGCAGTCGCTGCATTGCAGCTTCCAGCTGGGTGAGGGTGCCTTCTTCCGGCAAGTCTTCCATTACGATGACGAATTCGTCCCCGCCCAGGCGCGCTACAAAGTCGGTCTTGCGCAGCAGGCCTTGCAGGCGGCGGGCCAGTTCCTGTAGCAAATAGTCGCCAGCCTGATGCCCCCAGGTGTCGTTGACCGGCTTGAAGTCGTCCAGGTCCAGCATGCATACCGCCACCAGCTTGTCGTGGCGCTGGGCACGGGCCAGGGCGGCGGCCAGGTGATGGGTCAGCGAGAAGCGGTTGGGCAGTCCGGTCAGCCAGTCGTTGTTGGCCGCGTTGACGATCAGCGCCTCGCTGTTCTTGCGCTCGGTGATGTCCTGGTTGGTGCCAATGGCGCGCAGAGCGACTCCTGCGTCGTTACGGGCCACTACCTTGCCGGTGCAGCGTATCCAGGTCCAGCCATGTTGTGCATTGCGCACGCGGAATTCCTGCTGGAAGCGACTGTTCTGCCCTTTGAGGACTTCGATTGAGGCACGGTAAATGCGTGGGTAGTCGTCCGGATGCACGGCTTCGAGCATGCTGCTGGCGCGCATGCTTTGCGCGGTGGCCGGGTAGCCCAGCATGCGGCCCCAGCGGGCATCCATGATGGCGGTATCCTGCAGGATATCCATGTCCCACAGCGACAGTTGCGAGGCATCCAGTGCCAGTGACAGTTGTTCGTTGGCCTGTTGCAAGGCCAGTTCGGTGGCCTTGCGGTCGGCAATGTCGGTGTAGCTCAGCACATAGCCTTCAGCCTGACCATGGTCATTGCGCAGCACATTGCAATGCAACATCACCGTGATGGTGCTGCCATCCCGCCGCAGGCGCCGCACTTCACCCTGGAAGGGGCGTTCCAGCAGTTGCTGGCAATTGCCGGCAAGGTCTGCCGGGCCGTCCCGGGCATCCGGCGGGACAATCAGGTCTATGCTCTGTCCCAGTACGTTCTGCATCTCATGCCCAAACAGGCTGCAAAATGCCGGGTTGACATAGCGGATGGTGTGGTCGGCATCCAGAATGGCAAACGCCTGTGAGCTTTGTTGCAGTACTTGCTGGAGTGTGAGTTCGGTCATGGTCGGGTCCGGCAGCCGGCGGCAAAAGGCCGCAGGCCGGGTGGCAGGGCAGTCCTGTGCGCGTGTCCTGTGCCGATTTTACTCCAAACCACGTGCCCTGCCTTGACCGCTGCCAAGAAATGGAAAAGCCGCTGTTGTTTCCCTGCCTGTCCGGCGCTTGCCTGTGGCACAACGGGCTTCTGTCGCTGGCTGGCAATCGGTATCATGCTGCTTTTGCTCGACATGAAGCGACAGGCACTGGCTGCCGTGTCGCACGGGCCATTGTCAGGAAATACCATGACTCAACCTCATCAGGCGTTGATTGGCGCCTTGCCCAAGGCCGAGCTGCACTTGCACATCGAAGGCAGCCTGGAACCGGAAATGATGTTCCGGCTGGCCGAGCGTAACGGCATCAAGCTGCCTTATCCCACGGTGGAAGCAGTCCGCGCCGCCTACGATTTTGACAACCTGCAATCCTTTCTCGACCTCTACTATGCCGGGGCTGGTGTCTTGCAGACCGAGCAGGATTTTTATGACCTGACCTGGGCCTATCTCTTGCGCTGCCGGGACGATCATGTGGTCCATACGGAAATATTTTTCGATCCGCAAACCCATACCGAACGCGGCATCGCCTTTGGCACCGTATATCAGGGCATTCGTCGGGCGCTGGATGATGCCCGTGCACAGCTGGATATCAGTTCGCGGCTGATCATGTCTTTTCTGCGCCATTTGAGCGAAGAAGACGGCTTTGCCGTGCTGGAGCAGGCGCGTCCGTATCTGGCGGGCATTGATGGCTTTGGTCTGGATTCCAGCGAGGTGGGCCACCCGCCGGCCAAGTTTGCCCGGCTGTTTGCGGCCTGCCACCAGCTGGGCCTGCCCTGCGTGGCGCATGCCGGTGAGGAGGGCCCGCCTGCTTATGTGTGGGAGGCGCTGGACCTGCTCAAAGTGTGCCGTATCGACCATGGTGTGCGTGCGCTGGAAGATGCTGCCCTGGTGGCGCGTCTGGCTGCCGAGCGCATGCCGCTGACGGTTTGTCCGTACTCCAACATCAAGCTGCGCGTGTTCGACCAGCTGCAAGACCACAACCTGCGCCAGCTGTTGCAGGCGGGCTTGTGTGCCACGGTGAATTCGGACGACCCGGCGTATTTTGGCGGCTATGTGCAGGAGAACTACCTGGGCTGCGCCCGTGCCTTGCAACTGAGCAAGGCGGAAATCGTCCAGCTATGCCAGAACGGCTTTGAAGCCAGCTGGCTGTCGCCGGAAGAAAAGGCGCACTGGATGGCTGAATGCCAGCGCATTGCCGACGGTTTTGCCGACTGACACGTCCGTACGATGTTGCCATCGTCGTTTCCACAGCCCCGCTTGGCGGGGCTGATGTTTTATCAGGCAGGTGGCTTGGGTTTCAGGCCAGTCCGGCAGCCAGTTCCCGTGTCAGCTGTGCTGCCGGAATGGCACGGCAGCCACTGGCATTCTGCCCGCACCACAGCGGGGTAAAGTGGTCCCGTCCCAGTGCTTCCGCCGCCGCACGCAATGGGGCGATGGCTGCCGTAGCCAGCGGGAAGGCCGGCACACCGGCAGGGCGCGGGCCCAGCTCCTGCATTACCCGGCCCACAATGCCGCGTGCCGGCCTGCCGGTAAACAAGGTGGTCAGCGCCGTGTGTTCGCGGCGTGCGCTGGCCAGTGCCGCACGGTGCAAGGGCGTGGTGTCGGCTTCATCACACAGCAGATAGGCCGTTCCCACCTGTACGCCGGCAGCGCCCAGGCGCATGGCCGCGGCTACGCCATTGGCATCGGCAATGCCACCGGCGGCAATCACCGGCACCTCTACCGCGGCGACAATCTGTGGCAACAGGGCAAAAGTGCCCAACTGACTGTCCAGATCCATGTCGAGGAACATGCCGCGATGTCCGCCTGCTTCCAGCCCCTGGGCGATGATGGCATCGGCACCATTGGCTGCCAGCCAGCGTGCTTCGGCCACCGTGGTGGCGGAGGACAATACCTTGCAGCCTGCGGCCTTGACCTGCGCCAGCAAGGGCGCGGCTGGCAGGCCAAAGTGAAAGCTCACCACCGCTGGGCGATAGCGGCTGACGATGTCGGCCATCTCCTGATTGAAAGGGGTGCGGCCCGCGCCGCTGCCGGACGGGGGGGTGATGCCCATTTCCTGATAGTAGGGCGCTAGCGCCGCCTGCCAGTCAGCCTGTTGCTGCGGGTCTTCGCCGGGCGGCTGATGGCAGAAGAAGTTGAGGTTGTAGGGCTGCCCACCCAGCGTACGCATGGCTTCCAGCTCCTGCTGCAAGGCACTGGCCGAGAGCATGGCGGCAGGCAGCGAGCCCAGGGCTCCGGCCTGGCAAACGGCCATGGCCAGGCGGCTGCCCTGTACTCCGGCCATCGGCGCCTGAATGAGAGAGTGGGAAATGTTCAGCCATTGCGCCAGTTGCATGTGTGGTCCCTGTCCGGTGAAAGCCGTCAGCTTAAACGCTTTGGCTGGTGTCCTGGTGTAGTGCTGCGTGATGTGTAGCGCGGCTGCTACCACTCGGGGATTTCTACGGTTTCTGTCTGGAATTGCCCTGTCATTCTGGCTGAATTACGCCATAATCCAGACAAAATGCCCGCCCATACTGCCTTCAGGGCCATACAGAAGATAACAAAGGGCTGACCTGCCATGCTGACTGTCAAGAGCAAGCTGCTGCTGCTCTCTCGCTATTTCTGGTTGATCCTGCTGGTATTCCTGGCTTTTGTGGCCAGCTTTGTGCTGTATGTGCGGGCAGAAAAGGCCATCGACCACGCCAATGATCTGCGCGAAACATCCATCCTGCTGGCCAGTGAGTTACGCCAGTCCTCGGACGACCTCACCCGCATGGTGCGCAGCTATGTGGTGACCGGTAATGTGCTTTATCAGCAGCATTATCGGGAAATCCTCGCCATTCGCGATGGCAAGGTGCCACGGCCGGTGGATTACCAGAACATCTACTGGGATCTGGTTTTGGGTGATGACCGCCGCCCGCAAACGGCAGTTGCCACGCCCTCCTTGCTGCAGCGCATGCAGGATGCCGGTTTTACCCCTGCCGAGCTGGCCTTCCTGGCCAGGGCGAAGGCCAATTCCGATGCGCTGACCAGCACCGAATGGGCGGCGATGAAACTGGTGGAGGACAATCCGCCGCTGGATTCGCCTCAGCGCCTGCACGCCATCCGCATGCTGCATGATGAAGCCTATCACCGCGCCAAGGCCAGCATCATGGAGCCGATTGCGCGCTTCAACCAGCTTTCTTCGCAACGTACGGTACAGGCCATCCACGATGCCGAACGCTATGCCTGGCAGTTGCGTATCGTGTTCATCACGTTCGGCCTGCTGCTGTTGCCGCTGTTCTGGGCGCTGCGGCGCAATCTGCAGGGAATACTGGGAGCCAGTGTCGGGGAGTTGCATGCCAGCATTGCCCGCCTGGGGCGGGGGGATTTCTCGGAGACCATTGTGCTGGAACCCGAGCAGGAGGATAGCGTGATGGGCTGGCTGGCCCAGACCCGTCTGAAACTCAGCCTGATGGCACAGGCGCAGCAAGCGGCCGATGCCCGCAACCAGCGGCTTACCGGCCTGTATAACGCCTTGAGTCAGTGCAATCAGGCCATTGTGCGCAGCCGTAGCGAGCGCGAGTTGTTCGAACAGATATGCCAGGCAGCGGTTGAACACGGTGGCATGAAGATGGTGTGGGTCGGCCTGCTGGATGAAACCGGGCAATACATCCGCCCCCTGTGTGCCTGGGGGCAGGGCACCGACTACCTGAGCGAGCTGGTGTTGTCCACCGATCCGGCCAACCCGCACAGCCAGGGCCCCACCGGTCAGGCGGTACTGAGCGGTCAGGCACAATGGCTGGCCGACTTCATGCACAACCCGGCTACCGCCCCCTGGCATGCCCGCGCAGCGCGTTATGGCTGGGGTGCTTCCGCTGCCTTGCCGCTGCATTGCAAGGGGCGCGTGGTCGGCGCCTTGACGCTGTACAGTGCCGAGGCCAATGCCTTTGATGCCGATGCGCGCAAGCTGATAGAAGAAATGGTGATGGATCTGGACTACGCGCTGGACAGCTTCCAGCGCGAACAGCAACGCCAGCAGGCAGAAGCCGCCTTGCAGCAAAGCGAGCAGCGTTTGCGCACCATTATTGAAACCGAGCCCGAATGCATCAAGGTACTGGACCGCGATGGCCGGCTGCTGGAAATCAACCGCGCCGGCATGGCCATGCTGCAGGCCGACAGCGTGGAGCAGGTACGCCGCTATGGCGTGCTGCATTTCGTATTGCCGGACTATCACGCCGACTTTTTGCAGCTGCACCAGCAAGTGATGAACGGGCAAAGCGGCACGCTGGAATTTGAAATAACCGGCTTGCAGGGGCAGCGGCGCTGGCTGGAAACCCATGCTGCGCCAATGCGGGACGAGCAGGGTGAAATCAGCATGCTGCTGGCCATCACCCGCGACATCACCCTGCGCAAGCAGAACGAGCAGCATATCCGTTATCTGGCGCACTACGATGTGCTGACCGGCCTGCCCAACCGGGTGAAGCTGGAGGAGGAAGCCGAGCGGATGCTGGCCGGCCTGAGTGCCAGCGACGATGTGCTGACCCTGATGTTCATGGACCTGGACCACTTCAAGGACATCAACGATTCGCTGGGCCACAGCGTGGGGGACGCCCTGCTGGTCCAGCTGGCGGCAAGGTTGCGTCAGGCCGCGCCACAGAATGCCTTGCTGTCGCGTCTGGGTGGTGACGAATTCGTCCTGCTATTGCCCGGCATGGCGGCCGATGCGGCGGGCGATCTGGCCGAAACCGTGCTGGGTGACGTTGCCCGCAGCTATCGGGTGGCACCGTATGATCTGAATATCTCCGCCTCCATCGGCCTGGCCCTGTATCCGCAGGACGGGCAGGATCTGGAAACCCTGTCCCGCCGTGCCGATGCCGCCATGTATCAGGCCAAAAAGGCCGGTCGCAGCTGCTACCGCTTTTATACCGCAGCCCTGCAGGCCAAAACCGCACGTCACCTGCAACTGGTCAATGCCTTGCGGGTGGCGCTGGAACAGCAGCAGTTCACCATTCATTACCAGCCGCAGATTTCCATGAGCGATGGCCAGCTGCTGGGGGCCGAGGCCCTGCTGCGCTGGCATCATCCCGAGCTGGGCCATGTGTCGCCGGGCGAGTTCATCCCGGTGGCCGAAGACTGCGGCCTGATTCTGCCTCTGGGCGAATGGGTGTTGCGTCAGGCTGTGCGTCAGGCCCGCCAGTGGCGCGATCAGGGATTGCAGCTGGGCATGGCGGTCAACCTGTCGGCGGTGCAGTTCCGCCAGCCCGACCTGCCCGCACTGGTGGCCCGCATCCTGCAGGAAGAGGGTTTGCCCGCCGATTGTCTGGAGCTGGAGCTGACCGAGGGCGTGGCCATGTACGACCCGCAGCAGGCGGTGGCGGTGATGAACGCCCTGCATGAAAAGGGCGTACGCATGTCGATAGACGATTTCGGCACGGGCTACTCCTCGCTCAACCTGCTCAAGCAGTTCCGCGTCTACAAGCTGAAAATCGACCAGACCTTTGTCCGTGATATCGTCACCGACCCGGAAGACCGGGCGATTGTGGCTGCCATCATCGACATGGCGGCCAATCTGGGCTTGCTGACCATTGCCGAAGGGGTGGAAACCGCCGAGCAGTACACGCTGCTGCGCGAACAGGGCTGCCAGGAGATGCAAGGCTATCTGTTCAGCCGCCCCTTGCCGGCTGCCGATTTCTTCGCGCTGGCCAGCCAGACGCCGCGGCCCTTGCTGATGGTGTGAGTCAAGACCGGTAACTCACACCATGGCAAGCGGCTTGCAGGGCTGCTCATGTTGCAGCCAGTGCTGTAGTGCAGTGGCGGGCAGGGCAGGGCTGAACAGGTAACCCTGCTGTGCCTGGCAACCCTGTTGCAACATGAAGTGGTACTGGCTGTCTTGTTCCACGCCCTCGGCAATCACGGTCAGCCCCAGGCTGTGCCCCAGTGCAATCACGGCCTTGCAGATGGCGGCATCGTTGGGGTTGTCCAGCACGTCGCGCACAAAGCTGCGGTCTATCTTGATCTGATCCAGCGGCAGGGTTTTCAGATAGGACAAAGACGAATACCCGGTGCCGAAGTCATCCAGCGCAAAAGTCACGCCCAGGGAACGCAGCTGGTTCATCTTGCTGGCTGCGTCATCCAGCTTCATCAGCAGCAGGCTTTCGGTGATTTCCAGCTTCAGCAAGGACGGGTTGGCGCCGGTGTTGCTGAGCAACTGGCTGACACGTTCGACAAAATCAGACTGGTGGAACTGGCGGGCACTCACATTGACGGCAATGCTCAGCGCAGACAAATGCGGCTGTCCGGCCCATTGCGCCAGTTGCTGGCAGGCCTGCTGCAACACCCAGTGGTCGATGGCCAGGATCAGGTTGCTCTGTTCGGCCAGCGTGATGAAGCTGCCGGGCAGCATCAGGCCGTGCTGCGGATTGTGCCAGCGCAGCAGCGCTTCCACGCTGCGGCAGGGCTGCTGGTGGTGGATCTGCGGCTGGAAGTAAAGCTCGAACTGGCCGTGTTCCAGTGCCTGATGCAGTTCGGCTTCCAGCCGGGTGCGGTTATTGATTTCCGCCTGCATCAAGGGGTCGAAGAAGCGCAGGGTATTGCGGCCGGCAGCCTTGGCCTGGTACATGGCCAGGTCGGCTTCCTTCAGGATGTCCTCGCTACAGGCATGTTCGCGTGCAAACAAGGCAATCCCCAGGCTGGAGCTGCTGCGGTAGGCATGGCCATTCAGGCTGTAGGGCTGGTGCAGGGAAAGCAGGATCTTGCGGCCCACGGTTTCCGCTTCGCGCAGCGCCTGTTCGCGCTTCTCGCCCAGGTTCTCCAGCATCACGATGAATTCATCCCCGCCCAGTCTGGCCACGGTGTCGCCAATGCGCAGGCCCTCCAGCAGGCGGGCGGCCACCTGTTGCAGCAGGATGTCACCCATATCGTGGCCCATGGTGTCGTTCAGCGACTTGAAGTTGTCCAGGTCCAGGAACAGCAGCGCACCATACTGTTGTTTGCGCCTTGCGTTTTCCAGTGCGTGTTGCAGGCGCTCCAGCAGCAGGCGGCGGTTGGGCAGGTGGGTGAGCGGGTCGTAAAAGGCCAGCGTCTGGATCTTGTCTGCTGCCGCCTTGCGTTCGGTGATGTCCTGGAAGATGGCGACGAAATGGCTGGTGGCACCCTGTCCGTCCACCACCGCGGTGATGGTGAGCCATTCCGGGTAGATGTCCCCGTTTTTGCGTGCATTCCAGATTTCCCCCTGCCACACGCCCTCTTCCTGCAGGGCTTGCCACAGTTGCTGGTAAAAAGCCGGAGGATGACGGTGCGAGCTGAGTACTGCCGGGGTTTTGCCCACCACGTCCTCGCTGCTGTAGCCGGTGATTTTGCAGAACGAGGGGTTGACCCGCAGGATGATGCCCTGGCTGTCGGTTACCATGATGCCTTCCTGGGTCTGGAAGCTGGTGGCGGCAATGCGCAGTTCATCTTCCATGGCCTTGTGCTGGGTGATGTCCATGACAAAACCGTGCCACAGCACCACATCGCCTTCCGCCTCCGGCATTGCATCCACCAACAGCCATTTGATGCTGCCATCCGGCATGCAAATGCGGTATTCAATACGCCATTGTGTCAGCGTGCTGGCTGAATCCTGCAAGGCCGCCATGAAATGCGCGTAGTCGTCGGGGTGCACCATTTCACGAATCGGGTCGGCACACTGGCGCACCGCTTCCGGATGGATGCCGTAGATGTCGTAAAACGCTTCACTGGCAAACGGGAAGCAACCGTGGCCATCGGCAAACAGCCGGTACTGGAACACCACGCCGGGAATCCGCGACACGATCTTGCGCAGCAGGCGGTTGGCAGCGTGCTCGGCTGCCTGTTCTTCTTCGCGCTGTATCCGGCTTAGCAGGCTGTTGAACGATGTGGCCAGCAATCCCACTTCATCCTGATGACAGACCGGCAAGGCCTGCTTGGGCAGTTCGCCATCGCCCATCCTGTTGAGCAGCCGGGTGGCTTCGGTCAGCGGCAGTAACTGGCGGCGCAGCCACCACCAGCTGATGCCACCGGCCAGCAAGGTGAGGCACAAGGCCATGCCGAACAACTGCTGTTGCAAGGCGCGGATGGGGGCAAAGGCTTCTGCCGCCGGCAGGACCGACTGCATCAGCCAGCCGGTGGATTTGATTTTCACGCTGGAGGACAGCTCCAGCACGCCGCGTGAGCTGACCGCAATGCCGGAACCCTCGTAGCCGTTGATATAGCGGTCATATACCGGGTTGATGCCCGGGGGCGGGCCGGACTTGAGCAGGCGCTCCTTGTCGGACGACATGATGTAGCGCCGGCTGGCCGGTGCGGTAATGAAGAAATTGCCGGTGGCACCATAGCGTGCGTCGCTGATGGCATCCAGGAAGTTGGGCCGTGCCAGATTGGTCACGCCCATGATCAAGCCTATCATCTTGCCGTGGCTGTCCAGCATGGGTTCCAGCATCGAAACCACCGGCTGGCCGGTGAACTGGCCGTAAACCGGCTCGGTGATGTAATGACCGCCATGCTGCAAGGCCTGACGGAAAAAAGTGTGCTGCTGGTAGGTGCGGCCAAGTCGGCCCAGGTTTTCCGGAATGCTGGCCTGTACCGTTCCCTTCATGTCCATCACCACGATGCCCCAGTTGAACATCATCAGCAAAATGGGACGGCGTTCCAGCTCGGGCTGGATGGCTGCGGCGGTGAGCGGCTTGTCCTTGAACTGTACGGTGAGGGAGCGCAGCGCCTGAATGCGCTCGTTGACCGAGCGGTCTACCTCGTGCGCGGCCAGCGAGACGGCCGAAAGCTGCTGGGCCGAAATGGTATTTTCCATCTGCTGGCGCAGGGTGTGGCTGATCAGCAAGGTCGCCAGCCACAGCGTCAGCACCAGGGCCAGCAACATGCCGAGGGTAAGGCGGGTACGCAGGGTACGCCTGCCGTTCAGGGAAAAAGAAGGACTCATGTTTCTGCGTGCAATCCACGATTCTTGCTGACTGTCAGCATAGCGGAGGCATCGTACGCTGTGTGTCTTCTTGTCGGACAAAACCGGCCAATATCTGAGGCTGATCAAGATTATGACAAGCGGGCCG
The DNA here is from genome assembly GCF_016429185.1 of Aquitalea sp. ASV11. Classification (NCBI taxonomy): domain Bacteria; kingdom Pseudomonadati; phylum Pseudomonadota; class Betaproteobacteria; order Neisseriales; family Chromobacteriaceae; genus Aquitalea; species Aquitalea sp. ASV11. The sequence continues at coordinate 42,043 of NZ_JAELUD010000025.1, read as the reverse complement.
GGCCTGTTCTGCAGGCCCGGCCCGCCCGGAGAGGACTTACCAGGTGGTTTCGCGATCCGGCGTAGCGCTGATCTGGTGGATGGTCAGGTCGGCACCGTTGAATTCTTCTTCTTCATCCAGGCGGATGCCTACGGTTTTGTGCAGCAGCGCATACACCACATAGCCACCGCCAAAACCGACGGCAATGCCTGCCACGGTACCCAAAACTTGCGACAGCAGGCTGACGCCGCCCAGACCGCCCAGTGCGCTCTGGCCGAAAATTCCGGCGGCAATGCCACCCCAGGCACCACAGATGCCATGCAGCGGCCATACCCCCAGCACGTCGTCAATCTTCCAGCGGTTCTGGGTCTGGGTGAACAGCCAGACAAACATGCCACCGGCCACCAGCCCCACCACCAGCGCACCCAGCGGGTGCATGATGTCCGAACCGGCACACACCGCCACCAGCCCGGCCAGCGGGCCGTTGTGAATGAAGCCGGGGTCGTTCTTGCCGGCCCACATGGCACTGAGCGTGCCGCCCACCATGGCCATCAGCGAGTTGATGGCCACCAGGCCGGAAATACCATCCAGACGCTGCGCGCTCATCACATTGAAGCCGAACCAGCCGACAATCAGGATCCACGCGCCCAGAGCCAGAAACGGAATGGAAGAGGGCGGATGCGCGGAAATGCGGCCTTCCTTGCTGTAGCGGCCACGGCGCGCACCCAGATTCAGCACGGCAGCCAGGCCAATCCAGCCACCTACCGCATGCACCACCACCGAACCGGCAAAGTCATGGAAGGGCTGGCCAAAGCTGTGGCTCAGCCAGTCTTGCACGCCGTAGTGGTTGTTCCAGGCGATGCCCTCGAAAAAGGGATACACCAGTCCCACCAGCAAAAAGGTGGCGGCCGACTGCGGGTGGAATTTGGCGCGTTCGGCAATGCCGCCGGACACAATGGCCGGAATGGCGGCGGCAAAGGTCAGCAGGAAGAAGAACTTCACCAGCTCATAACCATGGTGATCGGCGATATGGCGGGCATCACCCAGGAAATTGACCCCGTAGGCCACGGTGTAGCCGACAAAGAAGTAGGCAATGGCAGAGACGGCAAAGTCGGTCAGAATCTTCACCAGGGCATTCACCTGGTTTTTCTTGCGCACGGTGCCCAGTTCCAGAAAGGCAAAACCGGCGTGCATGGCCAGAATCATGATGGCCCCGAGGAGCAGGAACAGTACGTCTGATGGCGCGTTGGCAGTTGGCATGGCGAGTCCCGTTGTTATCGGCTGTTGTGGGACTGTGTAAAGCAAGGCGAATGCCAGCTGGCGCCGGTTTGCACCAATTTGGTCATGGCATGCACGAAAATGGCGGAAACCGGCGCTTTATTGGTGAATGATGGTCTGGATTCTTTCGGCGCAAAAACGGTGCATGTGCACCAAGTTGGTGTATTTGTGCGTGTTTGTGCAACGCTTTGGTGCGTTGTGCCCGGCGCGTCAGCCTGCGTGCATCGCGCTAATGCAGCTTGACCAATGGCTGGGTGCGTCGCTGCAGCAAGCGGGCCGCAGCGGTGAGCACGGTGGGCAGCCAGCCAAACAGGGTGAGCTGGTGGCGGTGGTACAAGGACAAATACATCAGCCGGGCAAACTGGCCGTGCACGAACAGGCTGCGGCGCGACAGGCTGCTCATCAGGCTGCCTACCGTGCTGTAGCGGCCCAGCGAAATCAGCGAACCCAGGTCGCGATAGCGGAAGTCCTGTAGCGGCTTGCCAGCCAGCTGGCAGCGGATGTTGTGATACAGCAGCTCGGCCTGCTGACTGGCCGCCTGCGCCCGTGGCGGAACCCAGCCGGTACCATCCGGGCAGGCGGCGCAGTCGCCCAGCGCGTAGACCTTGTCATCCAGCGTGGTTTGCAGCGTAGGGCGTACCAGCAGCTGATTGAGCCGGTTGCTGGCCAGACCATCCAGCCCGGCCAGCATGGCCGGTGCCTGTACACCGGCCGCCCAGACCACCAGTTCCGACCCAATGTAGCGGCCACTGGCGGTGTGGACGGCATTGGCGTCGACGGCGCTGACCCTTTCACCGGTCAGTACCTCCACTTGCAGATTCTCCAGCTGACGGTGCGCCCGGGCGGCCACCGAGTCGGGCAGTGCCGGCAGAATGCGTGGCCCGGCTTCGATCAGGGTCAGCCGGATATCACGGTCCGGATTGATGTTTTCCCGGCCATGCGCCACCAGTTCGCGCGTGGTGTTGCGCAGTTCTGCCGCCAGTTCCACCCCGGTGGCCCCGGCACCGATGATGGTGACGTGCAATTGCCCGGTGCGCAGTGGCCCGTTTTGCAAACTGGCGCGAATGCAGGCATTGACCAGTTGCTGATGAAAACGGCTGGCCTCTGCCGGGGTGTTCAGGCAGATGGCGTGCTCGGCCACGCCGGGGGTGGCAAAGTCGTTGGTGGTGCTGCCGATGGCCATCACCAGAATGTCGTAGTGCAGGGTGCGCGCCGGAATCAGCGGGCGGCCCTGTTCATCTGCGGTGGCGGCCAGTTGTATGGTCTGTTGCTGACGGTTCAGCCCGGTCATGCGCCCCAGGCAAAAACGGAAGCCGTCACGCTTGGCCTGCGCCAGGTAATCCAGTGCCTCGCGGTGCGGGTTCATGCTGCCAGCGGCAATTTCATGCAGCAGCGGTTTCCAGATATGAGTGCGCGAGGCATCCACCAGCGTGATGTCCAGTTGGGCCGAGCGCCGTGCCAGCCGCCCCAGACGGCTGGCCAGCACCAGACCACCGGCACCACCACCGACAATTACGATTCTTTTCTTGTGCAAAGACATGCAGGCTCCTGATGCCTGCTGGCCGTATCCTTCCATTCATGCACCAACTTTCATGCATCAAGTAAGGTGGGGGTGAATGGTCACGACAAGCAGTGCCGGGTTAAATACAATCACTGCCAGCTACTTTGCCTGTGTCACTGTGGCGCTCGCAAACGATATAAATTCCACACATTGTGAGTAAATGGAAGAATGTATGCGTAAACGTTTACCCGGTATCGAGGCCTTGCAGGCGCTGGAGAGTGCGGCGCGCCACCAGAGTTTCACCCGTGCGGCGGAGGAGTTGTCTCTCACCCAGAGTGCGGTGTGCAAGCAGATTGCCCAGTTGGAGGACATGTTGGGTGTTGCCCTGTTTCATCGCATCAAGCGCCGGGTCAGCCTGACTGAAGCCGGCCGGGTCTATGCGCGAGGGGTGCGTGACTGTCTGGAGCGGCTGGAGCGCCATACCCTGGCCTTGATGGCGCATCAGGGCGCAGAAGGGGTGATCGAACTGGCCGCCGTGCCTACTTTTGCCACCCGCTGGCTGATCCCGCGGCTACCGCTGTTCAATCAGGCGCATCCGCATATCACCGTCAACATCACCACCCGTTCCGACCCCTTCATCTTTACCGATACCGGCTTTGACGCCTGTATCCATTTTGGCAATGGCGTGTGGCCCGGTGCCGAGGCCAGCTGGTTGTTTGGCGAAGAAATGATCCCGGTGTGCAGCCCGCAGCTGGTGTCCGGCACTGCTGTGCCGGCGGCGCACATCGCGCAATACCCCTTGCTGCATTTGTCGGCCCGGCATGAGGCCTGGCAACGTTGGTTTGTAACGGCAGGGGTGGATAATCCACAGGCCATGGTGGGGGCGCGCTACGAGCTGTTTTCCATGCTGGTGGAAGCGGCCCGTGCCGGCATGGGGGTGGCGCTGGTGCCGCGCTTTCTGGTGCAGCAGGAAATCAGCAGTGGCAATCTGCTTACCCCCTGTGATATTTCCTTGCCCAGTGACAATGCCTATTACCTGGTTTGTCCGCCGGACCGTCAGCAATCGCCGCCACACCGGGCTTTTGCCGACTGGTTGTTGCAGCAGGCGGCGCGCTATCGGGAAAGCTTGTCAAAGCAGACTGAATAAGTGAAAAAAACAAGTAGAAATGCGTACAAACAGCTACATTCAAACGGTGGCTTGAAAAAAAGAATATCTACGTGACATCAAGAGCAATACGCCTGCTTGCGGGGGTGATCGTCAGCCTGTTGTGCTGCCAGTTGGTCATGGCCAAGGACGTGCTGCGCGTGCTGGCCTGGCCGGGTTATGCCGACCCGGAAGTGGTGCATGACTTTGAACGGCGCTATCAGGTCAGCGTCGAAGTGACCTTTGTCGATTCCGACGAGGCACTGTGGGCCCGCATGCACGCCGCAGGCGGACCACGTTTTGATGTGGTTGCCGCCAATACCGCCGAAATGCAGCGCTACCATGCTGCCGGGCTGCTATTGCCGCTGAACCCGTCCCTGATTCCCAATCTGCAACGCCAGCTGCCACGCTTTCGCGACCGGGCCAGCATTCCCGGCCTGCAGCAGCAGGGGAAGCTGTATGCCGTGCCCTATACCTATTCCACCATGGGCATCATTTACGACAAGCGGCAATTTGCCCGCCCGCCAGACTCCATGAACGTGCTGTGGGACCCGCGCTATCGTCACAAGGTGCTGGACTTCAACAGCGGGCCGCACAATTTTTCCTTTGCCGCGCTGGCCAGCGGCATTGCCCAACCCTTCCAGCTGGATGCTGCACAACAGGCCGCCATGGTGAAGCGGCTGATCGACCTGCGGCGCAATGTACTGACTTATTACAACCTGCCCGAAGAAGCCACCGAACTGTTCATCCGCCACAAGGTGGCAGTGATGTTCGGCAATTACGGCACCCAGCAGCTCAACTCGCTGCGCCAGGCCGGGGCTGATGTCGGCTATGCCATTCCGCGCGAGGGCGTGCTGGCCTGGCTGGACTGCTGGGCGATGACGCGCGCAGCCCGCCAGCCGCAATTGGCACAGCAATGGATCAACTACATGCTGGAGCCCTCGGTCAGCGCGCTTCTGCCCACCAGGCAGGGGCTGGCCAATACACTCAGTGCCAGTGCCGACCTCCCGTCCGGCGCGCGCGTGTTGTGGCTGCAGCCGGTGGAAAATGCCAACCGGCGTGAAGCGCTGTGGCAAAAAATCTATTCTGGCGACTTGCCGGGGAGCTTCTGAATCATGCGCTCCGGTCTCTTGTTCAAACTCGCCTTGCTGCTGGCCATTTTCGGCATCCTGTCCTCCGGCATTACCGGCTACTACGCCTATACCGCCAATCGCGCCATGCTGGTGTCGGCAACGCAAAGCGACTTGCTGACCGCCGCGCGCGGGGTGAACCGGCGCATGGTGCAATGGGAGGATGAAGCCGCAGACGATACCTTGCTGCTGTCACGCCTGGTGCAAGTGCAGGTGGTGATCAACCAGCGCAATGGCAGTGAAGCCAGGCGGGCGCGGGATGAACTGGCGCAGGCCTTCTCCGCCATGCTGGCCCTGCATCCGGAATACCTGCAGGTGCGGCTGATCGGCGCGGCGGACAATGGGCTTGAACTGGTTCGGGTCGACTCCAGGTCCGGGCTGACAGAGCGGGTGGATGGTGGCGATTTGCAGGAAAAAGGCCACTTCCCCTATGTGTTTGAAACCCTGGCACTGCCGGCCGGGCAAATTTACCAATCGTCTATCGAAGTCAATCACGAGCGTTCCGCGCATGATGCCGAAGGCCGGCCCGGCCTGATGGTGGCCACGCCGTTGCCGCGCAGCGATGGCCAGCCCGGAGGCCTGCTGGTGATCAATCTGGATCTGGAACGCTTGCTGGGCCAGTTGCGCAGTGATTTGCCCAAGGATTACCAACTGTATCTGGCCAATCGCTGGGGGGATTTTCTGGTTCACCCGGACCAGGCCCAGACCTTCGGTTTTGACAAGGGACGGCGGGTGCTGATGCAGGACAGCTTTGCCGCCACCAAAGCCTTGTTCGAGCGTAAGCAAAACCAGCTGACACTCAGCGGTCTGGATGACCCGCAACAAGCCGCCGGACAGGTGATGGCCTTTGTCCGCCATCCGCTGGGCCGTGGCAATCGTGACGACTTCATCGTCACCGGCCTGGTGCAGCCGCTGGATACCGCGGTGGCCGCTGCGGCCCCGCTGGGACAGCGCATCATCCACATGGTGCTGGCTTTCAGTGTGATTGCCATCATGCTGGCGGTGGTGTTTGCCCGTGCCATGCTGCGACCCATCAACACCCTGGCGCAGGCGGCCAGCAGTTTTTCCACCACGCAATTGCAGCAGGCACTGCCGGTGGAGCGCAATGATGAAATCGGCGTACTGGCACGCAATTTCGATCGCATGCAGCGGCAGATCAACAGCCATATGGCCAGCCTGTACGACAACCAGCGCGAACTGAGCTATCTGGCACACCACGACAGCCTGACCGGCCTGGCTAACCGCGCGCTGTTTTTCCAGCGGCTGGAGCAATTGCTGGAGCAATCGCAACGCAATGCCAGCCAGTTTGCCGTGCTGTTTGTCGACCTGGACCACTTCAAGCAAATCAACGACCAGCATGGCCATGCCATTGGCGACCAGGTGCTGCAGATCGTGGCGCGCCGTCTGCTGCATGCGGTGCGTGGCAACGACATGGTGGCGCGCATGGGCGGGGATGAATACCTGATCCTGCTGCAAGGCAGCTTTACGACAGATAGTCTGTCCGAACTGTTGTCCAAGCTGTCGCTCAGTATTGGCGAACCCATGGTGGTGGAAGGCAAGAAGCTGGAAGTCGGGGCCAGTATTGGTTACAGCCTGTACCCGCGTGACGGCACCACGGCCGAACAACTGGTCAACCAGGCCGACCATGCCATGTATCATGTCAAGGCCATCCAGCGTGATGGACATACCCGGCAACTGCCTTACAACTGAGCACGGCCCCGCGCTATCCCCATTCACATGTCCAGGCCCCACCACGTGGCTACCACGTCTTTCCGCTTTCCCTTGCTGACGGCTTGTCGGCAGGGGCGTAGTTCTCCCGGCAGCGTGCAGGCCTTGCCGGAACTGCTGCGCCAGTTGCATCACTGTTTCCGTCTGCCATGCGAGCGCATGGGGGTGGAATTCCAGCTGGAACTCGACCCCGCACTCAGCACGCCGCTGCTGCTGGATGCCATGCGGCTGCAAGCCCTGGTCCGCCATTGGCTGGCAGCAGCGCTACAAGATGGTCAACTGCGACAAATCAGCTTGCGGGTGCAGCTCTTGGCCCAGCAACAAATGCAGCAGATGATCAGCGTGGAAGTCAGCACCGTGTGCCAAGTGCCGCTGCCGGGCCGTGCCCCGCACGCACTTGCCCGGGCCCGCAAGCCGACAACAGCAGCCTTGTCATCTGCTGTTATCAGCCGGCAACTGGCGCGGCAGTTGGGCAGCTGCCAGCACTGCGAAGGCAAGGCTGATGGTCAGCAATACAGTGTATTGCTGCATGCCCCGCTGGCTTCTCCCGGCACGCCGCCGCTGCCCTGGCAGTGGCCCATCTTGCTGCTGGAGCCGGATGCTGGCCGTGCGGCGGAACTTGCCGGGCAATGGCAGTCGCTGGGACACCCTCTTGAAGTGCTGGATACGGCAACGGCGGCATTGCAGCGCTGGCAACAGGGCCCGCTGGCCTTGCTGCTGGTGAGCGACCGGCAATTGCTGAACGCCGGTCTGGAACTGGCACAAGCCATTCGCCAGTGCGAAACCGCCGCGCCGTGGCGTGGCCATACGCCCTTGTTGCTGGCGGGGGCCGATCCTCTCTCACTGAACGCAAGTAACTTGCCCCTGCTGGATGCTGAGCTGCCATGGCCGCCGGATGACGACGCCTGGTTAAGTGTGGTGACGGGCTGCCTGCCGGTGGTGCCGCCCGTGGTCATCCACTTGCCGGTACTGGACCGACAGGTGCTGTTTGGCCTGAGCCAGGGTGACTGGGCGCTGGAGCTACCCTTGCTGCAGGATTTCGTCCGCGACAAGCAGGCCGATCTGCAGCAACTGCTGCAAGCCTGGCAGCGGGCTGACCAGCAAACCTTCATCCTGCTGGCCCATCGCATCAAGGGTGCCAGCCGCACGGTGGGCGCGGCAGCCATGGCCGACTGTGCCGCCCGGCTGGAGGCCGAAGCGCGTGCCGGGCTGTCTGCCGCCTGCATGTCCCAGGTGCTGGAGCTGGAGCAGGCGCTGGACGACTTTGTCGATCATCTGCAGCACGCATGAGGGGAGCGGGCATGGCGCAATGCGGCACAAGCGCCTAAAATGTCCCGACAATTCCTAAAGCCCCTACGCTGGAGAGACCGCTCATGGCTGTTATCCGTCAGGATGATTTCATTCAAAGCATCGCCGATGCTTTTCAGTACATCAGTTGCTACCACCCCAAGGACTACATCGACGCCCTGTACCAGGCCTATCTGCATGAAGAAAGCCCGGCGGCCAAGGACGCCATGGCGCAGATCCTGATCAACAGCCGCATGTGTGCCGAAGGCCGTCGCCCCATCTGTCAGGATACCGGCATTGCCGTGGTGTTCCTGAAAGTGGGCATGAATGTGCAGTGGGACGCCACCCTGTCGGTACAGGAAATGGTCAACGAAGGCGTGCGCCGCGCTTACAACAACCCGGACAACAAGCTGCGCGCTTCCGTGCTGCTCGACCCGGCTGGCAAGCGCCAGAACAGCAAGGACAACACCCCGGCCGTGGTGCACTTCGAAATCGTCGAAGGTGATGGCGTGGAAGTGACCTGTGCGGCCAAGGGCGGTGGCTCGGAGAACAAGTCCAAGTTCTACGCGCTGAACCCGTCCGACAGCATTGTCGACTGGGTCATCAAGACCGTGCCCACCATGGGGGCCGGCTGGTGTCCGCCGGGCATCCTGGGTATCGGCATTGGCGGTACCCCGGAAAAAGCCATGCTGCTGGCCAAGGAAAGCCTGATGTCGCACGTGGACATCCACGAGCTGAAAGCCAAGGCTGACAGCGGTGCCGAACTGTCCCGCGTAGAAGAGCTGCGCCTGGAAATCTTCGAAAAAGTGAACGCGCTGGGTATTGGCGCACAAGGTCTGGGCGGTCTCACCACCGTGCTGGACGTGAAGATTCTGGACTACCCGACCCACGCCGCCAGCCTGCCGGTAGCGATGATCCCCAACTGCGCCGCCACCCGTCACATCCATTTCCATCTGGATGGCAGCGGCCCGGCCCATCTGGCTCCGCCCAGCCTGGAAGACTGGCCGGAAATCACCTACGACACCAGCAATGGCAAGCGCGTGGATCTGGACAAGATCACCAAGGAAGAAGTGGCCAGCTGGCAGCCGGGTGATGTACTGCTGCTCAACGGCAAGATCCTCACCGGCCGTGACGCCGCGCACAAGCGCATGGTGGACATGCTGAACAAGGGCGAGGCGCTGCCGGTGGACTTCACCAACCGCTTCATTTACTACGTGGGCCCGGTTGACCCGGTGCGTGACGAAGTGGTTGGCCCGGCCGGCCCCACCACTGCCACCCGCATGGACAAGTTCACCCGTCAGATGCTGGAACAGACCGGCTTGCTCGGCATGATCGGCAAGGCCGAACGTGGCCCGGCTGCCATCGAAGCCATCAAGGACAACAAGGCGGTATACCTGATGGCGGTGGGCGGTTCGGCTTACCTGGTGTCCAAGGCCATCAAAGCCTCCAAGGTGGTGGGTTTTGCCGACCTGGGCATGGAAGCCATCTACGAGTTCGAAGTAAAAGACATGCCGGTAACGGTAGCGGTCGATTCCAACGGTATCTCGGTACACAACACCGGCCCGGCGGAATGGCGCGTCAAGATCGGCAAGATCCCGGTCAACAAGGCCTGAGCCTGAACCGGCATCGCTGCAAGCAGAAACCCGCCATCCGGCGGGTTTTTTCATTTGCGTTCCAGACCGGCAGCTTCAGGCCAATGCTTGTGCCGCCGTTGGCAGTGGCACGCGAATGGACAGGGCATTGAGCGCGATGGCATGCAGCATCTGGTCCACCGTGGTGCAGCAGTCGGCCAGCACGGCTACTTCATACTTGTCGGCAGTGCGCGACAGGGCGGTATGGGTGACGCAGTTCTGCGTCATCATGCCGCACAGCAGCAGCTGGTGGATGCCCAGTTCATCCAGCGTGGCTTGCAGGCTGGTTTGATGAAAGCTGTCGGCTGCCCGTTTCACCACCACCGGTGCCTGCGGCGCAGCGGCCAGAATGCGCGGGTGAATGGCCACGCCCTCGCTACCCGCATTGAAGAAGGGGGCGATACCCTTGCTGCTGTCCGCCACGTGTTGCACCAGAATCACCGGCATGTCCAGTGCATGTGCCCGCTCGATGGCGGCCACGCAGTTATCCAGCACCGCTTCGCTGTTCCACAGCGGGTATTTGCCGTCGGGGAAATAGTCGTTTTGCAGGTCGATGACGATGAGTGCGCGTTGTGTGTGCGGCATGATGTGCTCCGGTTGTGGCTGAAGGTGCAGCCATTATCGGTAGTCACTGCGTTGGGAAAAAGTGGCCCGATTGCCAGAATACGTTAAGATCGGGCCAATTCCACCTGCCGGAAATGCCGCATGTCACCTCCCGTCATTGCCGTACTGGCATTCCAGCACATCAGCCCGTTTCATCTGTCGGTACCCTGTGTGGTGTTTGGCGATGCGCATCCGGACATGCCGGCCTTCACCCTGCGTGTATGCGCAGTGGATGCCGGTCCCATCCGCACCTCGGCCGGTTTTTCCATTGCCTGCGATTACGGGCTGGAAGGGCTGGACGGCGCTGACATCATCATCCTGCCCAGCTGGCAGGTAGGCAGGCCGGTACCGGATGCGCTGGTGCAGGCCTTGCAGCAAGCGAGTCATGCTGGTGTGCAAATAGTCGGCCTGTGCCTGGGAGCGTATGTGCTGGCCGAAGCCGGTTTGCTGGATGGACGCAATGCCACTACCCACTGGGCGTATGCGGAGGACTTTGCCAGTCGTTACCCGCAAGTGCGTCTGGACCCGGCGGTGCTGTATGTGGAAGACGGGCAGCTGCTGACCTCCGCCGGTACGGCCGCCGGGCTGGATTGCTGCCTGCATCTGTTGCGTCAGCGTTATGGAGCGGAGCTGGCCAATGGCGTGGCCCGTCGGCTGGTGGTGCCGCCGCATCGGCAGGGCGGGCAGGCGCAGTTCATTGCCCAGCCGCTGCCAGTGTCGGCCGGTGATGCCCGGCTGGCGGCCTTGCTTGACTGGGTCCGGGCCAATCTGGCCCAAACCCATACCCTGGATAGCCTGGCCGCCCGCATGGCCATGAGTCGCCGCAGCTTTACCCGGCACTTTCGCCAGCTTACCGGCAGCACGGTGGGGCAGTGGCTGGTGAGCGAACGCCTGCGTTACAGCCAGCGTTTGCTGGAAAGTACCGAATACAGTGTGGAGCAGGTGGCGGCACTGGCCGGTTTCGGCTCTGCTGCTGCCTTGCGCCATCATTTCCGCCTGCATTACGGCGTATCACCCATGCAGTGGCAGCAGAATTTCCAGTCCTGATCAGGACTGGATCTGGCTGAAATGCTGCTGCAGGAAGTCCAGCAGGCTGCGCATGGCCAGCGGCAACTGGCGGCGTGAGGGATAGAGTGCGTGAATGCCCATGCTGGCGGGCTGCCAGTCTGGCAGTACGGCAATCAGCTCGCCTTGTGCCAGCAAGTCCTGCACCAGATACAAGGGCTGCATGGCCAGCCCGGCACCATGGCAGCAGGCTTGCAGCAAGGCTACTGTTTCGTTGGCGCTCAGCCGTGCATTGACCCGGACCACCTCTTCCTTGTTGTCGCGATACAAGCGCCATTCGCTGCGGCCGACGCGGCTATGGCTCAGGCAGTGATGCTCCCTGAGGTCTGCCGGTTGTTGCGGCTGGCCGTAACGTGCCAGATAGGCCGGTGATGCCACGATGACCGAATGGCATTCGGCCAGTCGGCGGGCGATCAGGCCCGGTTCCGGGTCGTTGGTGATGCGGATGGCCAGGTCTATGCCTTCCTCGATCAGGTTCACCGCGCGGTCTCCCAGTTGCAGGTCGATACGCAGTTGCGGGTGGCGGCTCATGAAGTCGGTGATGGCAGGAGCCAGTTGTGCCATGCCGAATGACATGCTGGTGGTGATGCGCAACTGGCCGCGCAACTGGCCATCACGCAGCCCCACTTCCTCGCGGGTCTGGGCTGCCAGTTCCAGCATCTGCTGGCAATGGGCGAGGCAACTGTTGCCAGCATCGGTCAGGGTGACACTGCGGGTGGAGCGTTGCAGCAGGCGTGCACCCAGCCAGTCTTCCAGTTCGGCGATGTGCCGGGTCACCATGGCGCGGGACAGGTCCAGTTCCCGGCTGGCTGCCGTGAAACTGCCCCGGCGTGCCACTTCGACAAAAACCTGCATGGCCGTCAGTCTGTCCATCGTCTTCCTTGCATGTGTGCCGGAGCTCCGGCAGTAAAAGTGCGGCATGATATGCTGTGGCAAAGCCATCATGCCATCAAGGTATCTGGTTGAAATGTGCCGGCAAACGCCATGTTTTCACGTTTAATGCCATGGACACCGGCTTTTCCTGCATATGTCATCGAAAATCATCCGCTTCGGTTTACACGGATTTACCGGGCCGGATTTTCGTTATACTTTTGTATGAGTTACAAATCAGCACATTTTTCTATTCTGTTTGCAAGCACTGTTTTTAATGCATGCCCGGCCGGGCAGGCAGAGAGCCTTCTCATGACTGATGCGCAATGCATTCTCCTCTGTCGGCAGACCGCACCTGGAGTGACAGCATGACCGATCACCCCGCATCCCGTCTTGAGCAAGAGCTGGCTGCAGCCGAGAAGCAGCCATGGTTCCAGCTGCGTTTTCTCCCTGCGCTGGAGCAGTCTTTCCAGTCCTCTACGTTTGACCAGCGCATGCGCCGCTACCGCGTATTCGGTGCGCTGGGCATTGTCGTGTTCATGTTATACGGCCTGATCGACAAATATTATCTGGCTGATGTCTACGGCCGTATCTGGATGTGGCGCTGGCTGATATTGCCAGCTATCGGCGTGGCATCCATCATCTGCAGTTTCTGGCCGCCTTTACGCCGCTGGTACGAATACTCGGTCGTGATTGCCGGCACAGCGTTTGTATTGGGGCTGATCTGGTTTTTCTCGCTCAGCCGCATGCCCACTGCCCAGCATTACTATGGCGGGGTGATGCTGTGCCTGGTATTCCTGATGTTCGGTCTGCGCATTCCGTTCCGGCTGGCCTGTTACAGCAGCGTGGTCAGCCTGCTTTACCTTGGCTGGGTGCTGGTGGACTGGCCATTCCTTGAACAAAGCACCCGCTCGCTGATTTTCATCCTGGTGATTTCCTGTGTCTTGCTGGGTTTGCTGGGTTTGTTCCAGCTGGAAAAGGAAGCACGTCGCAGCTATGTGCTGTCCCTGCAGTTGCAGCGCGATCATCGCCAGTTGCAGCAGGGTTTCCGTTATTTGCAGCAATTATCCAGCGCTGACGGCCTTACCGGCCTGCACAACCGGCGCTATTTCGACCAGCAGCTGCAAACCGTATGGGATGCACGACTGCGGCAGAAGTCGGACATCGCGCTGCTGTTTTTCGATGTCGATTATTTCAAGAAATACAACGACAGCCAGGGACACCAGATGGGTGACGATGCGCTGATTCAGGTCGCCCAGGTGATCGGCCGGCATGCGGATGCCTGTCAGGGTTGTGCTGCGCGCTATGGAGGCGAGGAGTTTGTCTTGCTGCTGTCTGCCTGCAATTTGCGTCAGGCAGGCCAGTTGGCCGAGCAGATCCGTCAGGATGTCGAAGCGCTGGCCTTGCCCCATCCTACTTCGCAATGCGGCCATGTGGTCACCATCAGCGTCGGTCTGGCGGTGGCTCACTCCAGTATCAGCCAGAAACCGGAGTGGCTGGTACGCACCGCAGATGCCGCCCTGTACCAGGCCAAAAAACAGGGACGTAATTGCATCGTCACCATGCACTCCTGTCAGCCACTGCCAGGGTGAAGTGCAGCGTCGAATCAGTTGATTAGCCTGTTTAATGAAACAATGTTGCCCGGTTTGATGGGTTTATCTGTCTTTATCCAGACGCTAAAGTACGAGCCATCATTCATCACGCACCGTCACTGGCGGTGCTAACGGAGCACATCATGGCACGTCACACCAAGCTTTTCCTGTCCCTTTCCCTGTTTTCCGGTTTGCTGGCTGGCGCGGCCCAGGCGGCAGAACCGTTGCAACTGTCGGTTTATCAGGCTGATGACAACAGCTTTGATGTCACCTCGGTACTGGTCAGCGGCCAGCACGATGCCATCTTGATCGACAGTGGTTTCACCCGTGCTGATGCCTACCGCATTGCTGGCCGCATTCTGGATAGCGGCAAGCAGCTCAAGGCCATTTATATCAGCCAGGCCGACCCGGACTACTACTTTGGTGCCACCACCCTCAAGCAGATTTTCCCCAAGGCAGAGCTGCTGGCTGCTGCGCCCACACTGGCGCGTATAGAGGCCAATGTAGCCGGCAAGGTAGCATTCTGGGGGCCGAAAATGGGTGACAATGCCCCGTCCACGCCGCTGACCCTGCCGCATGCCCTCAAGGATTCCCGGCTGATGCTGGAAGGGCAGAGCCTGGAAGTGCGCGGCACCAGCGGTGTACTGGCACACCGCGGCTATGTATGGATTCCTTCCATTCGCGCCATCGTGGGCAATGTCGGCGTGGTGTCCGGCCTGCATGTATGGACGGCCGATACCCAGCGCAAAGAAGAGCGTCAGGCCTGGCTGGCCCAGCTGGATGAAATGGAAGCCTTGCAGCCCAAAGAGGTGATTCCCGGCCACATGGCAGCCAATGCCCCCACTGGGCTTGCCAGCATCCGCTTCACCCGCAGTTATTTGCAGCAGTTTGAACAGAATCTGGCACTGTCAGGCAATAGTGGCGAGTTGATCCAGCGCATGCAGCAGGCTTTTCCGCAAGCCGGGGAAGCCATGTCGCTGGAAATCGGTGCCAAGGTCAACAAAGGTGAAATGAAATGGTAACTGCCACCCTGCATTACATTTACGACCCGCTATGCGGTTGGTGCTATGCCGCTTCGCCACTATTGCAGGCGGCTGCCAGTCTGCCCGGCCTTGATATGCAGTTGCATGCGGGTGGCATGATGAGTGGCAGCCGCCGTCAAACGGTCACCCCGGCGCTGCGCAACTACGTCATGCCCCACGACCAGCGCATCGCCAGTCTTACCGGCCTGCCGTTTGGTCAGGACTATTTCGATGGCCTGTTGCGGGATGAAACGGCAGTGTTTGATTCGACGCCGCCGATTGCCGCCATCCTGTTGGCCGCACAACTGGGCCTGCCGGCCTTGGCCATGTTGTCGGTGTTGCAGCGTGCCCATTACCAGCGCGGACTGCGCATTGCCGACCCGGCCGTGCTGGCCCGGCTTGCCGGTGAACAAGGGCTGGATGCCGCCGTATTTGCTGCCCGGCTGAGTGAGGCAATGGATCTGGCAGAAGCCCATATCCAGACCAGCCGCAGCCTGATGCAGCAATATCGTGTACAGGGTTTCCCCAGCCTGTTGCTGGAGCGGGACGGACAATGGCAGCGCGTGGATGTGTCGCCGTGGCTGGGGCAGCCGCAGGCCTTTGCTGCCGCCTTGCAGCAGGAACTGCTACCTGTGGCAGAAGCGGCTGGCCCGGCTTGTTCGGCTGATGGCTGCCAGCTGCCAGGTTGAACGGGTCGTCAGGATGGCTGGTGCGCCCGCTCAGGCGCAGCGTACCACCACCAGCGAAATGTCATCGTGGTTTTCATTCCCGGCCAGATGCCGGTTGACTGCCTGGGTGATGGCGCCCTGAATGTCCAGCGAACCCGCTTCGCGTATGGCTTGCAACACACCATCCAGCCCCAACGGTTCCTTGTCGGGATTGCTCGCTTCGGTGACGCCATCCGAGCACACCACCAGTGCCCCGCTCTCCTGCCAGCTGAAATAATCCAGCGTGGCTTCGAAATCACTGTCCGGCAAAATACCCAGCGGCGGCGAGCGTGAAGTAAAGCTCTTCTTCACCTCGCCATCGCGGTCCACATACATTGCACAGGGAATGCCACCGTTCCACACCGCAATGCGGCGCAGCTGGTAGTCCACTTCAATCAAGGCGGCAGCAACAAAGCGTCCTATCGGCAAAATGGTGTGCAGCTTGCGATTGATGGTGCGGGCTATTTCCTGCACTGGCAGGTTACGGTCGCACATGGCAAAGAAGGTATCTACCGCGGGCAAGCCGCAAATGGCGGCGGCCAGCCCGTGGCCGGTGCTGTCTGCCAGCATGATGCGGTCCAGCCCCGGGCGGCTGCGGCGGATGCAGATGGTATCGCCGCTGAAGTTCATCGCCGGACGTTGCCACTGCTGGATATTGGGCGGAGTCTGCTCGGCGCGGCGGGTAAACCTGTCCAGCACCATCTGGGCAAACATCTGCTCTTGTTCGTTGATGCGGTAATACGCTTCCAGCCGCTCACTGTCTTGTGCAATGCGCTGTTGCATTTCAGAGATGCGAATCAGCACATGCAGCTTGGCGGTGAGAATATCCAGGTCAATCGGCTTGGTGAGATAGTCATCCGCCCCCATGGTCAGTCCACGCAGCAACTGGCTGCGATCGGACAAGGAAGTGAGGAAGATGATGGGAATCCAGTGTTCGCCCAGTAGCTGGCGGATAGCGCTGGTGGCGGCAAAGCCATCCATCACCGGCATGGTGACATCCATGAAAATCACGTCAGGCCGCTGCTGGATGCAGTAATCCACAGCCTCCTGGCCATTGCATACGGCCACGGCGGTATGGCCCAGCAGCCGGATGTAATCAATCAGGATCTGACGGGATGTCGGGCTGTCTTCCGCAACCAGAATGGTCAGCGCGCGGGTCATTCAACAAACCTTGTGTGGGAAAGGGCAGGGCACGGCGCTGCCTGTGACATAAGCGGTGGCATGTCCCGCTACTATAGAGCCCTCCGGCAGTTTATGCCATTAGCTTGGCAATGATTCCGCAAACTTTAACAAACAACGTGGGCAGATCGACATGACTGTTGTAGGCTTGCCGCACTATTTTCAACTGGAGCGATGTTGATGACCATCTGGGTTGATGCAGATGCCTGCCCGGCTGTGGTGCGCGACATTATCTGCCGGGCGGCACAGCGTACTGCCAGAAGCGCGGTGTTCGTGGCCAATCGCATGACGGCCCTGCCTGCCAGCCCATATTTGCGCGCCATCGTGGTTGCCAAGGGCTTTGATGTGGCTGATGCCGAAATCGCCAGACAGTGTGAGGCGGGAGATCTGCTGGTGACTGCGGATATTGCACTGGCCGCACAAGTACTGGCCAAAGGTGTTGCGGCCATCAATTTTCGCGGCGAACCCTATTCCGCGGACACCATAGAAGGGCAACTCACCATGCGTGATTTCATGGATACCTTGCGAGCCAGCGGTATTCAGAGTGGTGGCCCCCCGCCTTTTGGCCAGGCCGATCGTCAGCAATTTGCTGCCAAACTGGACCGTTGGCTCGCTACCGGTCGTACCGCTTGAATGGTACTCGTCAGCTGCATGGGCACCGCCGGGTATTGTCCTCGGTATGTCGCTCCACAAGTTTTGGATCGCGCTGACGATAAAGTACACAGGCCCGCCAAACGGGCTACCTTAAATGGCCATTATTTTCATAATCCACTTATTTTTAAACAATAATTTTAAATTGAAATAAATTCGTATCAGGCGTCGAGTGTGATGCTATTATCATATTCGCCTTGCCAGCAAGGGGTGTTGCGGAATGGTCCGACGCACCGTCTAGCCGAGAGAGTGTTCATTTGAGCCCAATCATGGATACACGTGCCATCGCCACCTTCGATTTGCACTCCGAGCAATATGCGCGCTATCGCCCGCAATACCCGGACATGCTGTTTCGCTGGCTGCAGGCCGCCGTGTCGAATCATCACCGTGCCTGGGATTGCGCAACCGGTACCGGGCAGGCAGCGGGCAAGCTGGCCTTGCTGTTCGACCGTGTTGATGCTTGTGACATCAACCATAGCCAGCTGGAAGCGGCCGAGCGTGCTGCCAATGTGTTCTATCTGGAGTGCCCGGTCGAACAATCTCCTTACGGTGATGCCGTTTTCGACCTGATTACCGTAGCGCAGTCCCTGCACTGGTTTGATTTCTCCCGCTTCTGGCCGCAGGTGGAGCGCACACTCAAGCCCGGTGGGGTATTTGCCGCCTGGGGCTACGACTGGTTCCAGGTGTCACCCGAAGTGGATGACGCCATGCGCTTTTTCCGGGCGGTGATCGAGCCGTTCTGGTCCAGCTGCAGTCAACTGCTGTGGGATGGCTACCGGCATGTCGGCATGCCGCTGCCTGCGCTGGATACGCCACGTTACCAGATCACCATGCAATGGAATCTGGAACAACTGCTTGGCTATCTCCATACCTGGTCTGCCACCAAGCTGTGTGTGCAGAGCCTGGGCAATCACGTGCTGAACGATGCGCGACAGCGTCTGGCTCGGGGTTGGGGAGACGCTGCCACCGTGCGGCGTGTGGTCATGCCCTTGCATTTCATTGCCGGACGCAAGCCGCTCTGATCTGGGAAGTGCTTCTCGCTTCCATAAAGCAAACCGAGCTACTCCCAGAAGAATGGGTTACTTGATGGAAAGGTCCGGTTTTGCCGGGGCCCGTGAAGTCGTAGCAAATCATTTTGTCAGCAAGCTGAAAAAAACCGGCACAGCCGGTTTTTTTACGTACTGTGCCGACCGTGCGCTTTTATTGCTGGCGATGCGATTCCGCTTCCAGATCGGACAGCAGAATGTTCAAGGCATCCGATGAACGTACCAGCTCCCACAGCGAGGTTGCCAGCGAGGCAATCATCAACAGCAGGCTGATGCCAAAGGATAGTTCGCCCAGCTGCTGCCAACCGGTGTAAATCTGGAACATGGCCATGGTGCAGAGGAACAGGCTGCCTATGCCAAGAAACTGCATCCATTTGATCAGCTGGATACGGGTACGCAAATTGCCGATCTGCAACAGGATCTTGGGATTCTGTTCTGCTTTGTAATCGGTATACAGATTGCGGATGATGCTGGCCAGCCCGAGAAAACGGTTGGTATATGCCAGCAACAGCAGCGAAATGGCAGGGAACAGCAGGGCCGGGGTGGTCAGGTTCAGTGCAGCATGCATGGTGTTCAGGAGTTCTCGTCTATCAAAACGTCGATGCCGTTGGGCGTTTGGTCAAACAGCTGGATGATGTCGGGATTTTTCATCCTGACACAACCCAGCGAGGTCGGGGTGCCAAAAGCAACATGTTCGCCCGCTCCATGCAGATAGATGGCGCGGTCGTAACTGTCTACATTGCCGCCCTGGTTCTTCCCCGGTTCATCACCGCATAACCACAGGATGCGGGTCAGAATCCAGTCTTTTTCAGGATATTGCCGGTGCAGTTCCGCCGTATATTTCCATGGCGTGACCCGCCGCCGGAAAATGATGGTGTTTTCCTCTGCGCCAGCACCCAGTTTTTCGCAGACATGGTGCCAGCCGCGCGGGGTCTGGTAGCTATTGCTCATTTCTCCCACGCCACGCCGGGCAGTGGAAACCAGATAATGTTGCTGCAGGCGACCCCATTCATCAAACAGGCTCAGGCTCTGGCTGCGGATGCCAACCAGTATCCAGGGCTGGCCGTAATGGCGCATATTGGCACGGGTTGCTTGCAATGGCACAGCCTGCTGCTGCAGTACAAAGGCGGCATCAACGCTGCCATCGGGTGGCAGGGCTTCCGCCTGTACTGGCAGCATGGCAGCGCTCGTCAGTAACAACACAGACAATAGATGGAGCATCATCTCATTCCCGCGCCTTGCGACGTGCAGCAAAAAAGTTGCTGAGCTGCTGGCTGCATTCTTCTTGCATCACGCCCCCCCAGATCGCGGTATGGTGATTCAGTTGCGGCAGGGAAAACAGATTCAGCACACTGCCGGCGGCTCCGGTCTTGGGCTCGCTGGCACCATAAATCACCCGGGACAGGCGGGCTTGCAAGATGGCACCGCTGCACATGGCACAAGGTTCCAGTGTGACATACAGGTCGCAGCCGTCCAGTCGGTAATTACCCTCATGCAGCGCGGCCGCGCGCAATGCTTGCATCTCGGCATGGGCACTCGGGTCACAGCGGCCTGCCGGCTGGTTGAAGCCGCGGCCAATGATCTGGCCATTCTTCACCACGATGGCGCCGACCGGGACTTCCTGCTGTGCTGCAGCCAGGGTGGCCTGCGCCAGTGCCTGTTGCATGAAGTGCTGGCAGGTAGCCGGGTCGGGCGGCATGGCAACCGGCGGATGTGCAGCCAGCTGTCGGTTCAGCTCCTGTTTGTCCAGCTCGGTCAACGCCGACCAGTGTATGCCGCGTGCTGCGGCTTCCAGCGCGAACAGCAAGCGTTTGGTGACGGTATGTCCTGCTGCCTTGAGTTGCAGAAAGGTCGAGACACTGCCTTGCTGCAGCAATTGATGCCGTGAGCTAATACCCATCTGTTGCAGCCACAGCACTGCCGCCGGGGGCAGGGGCGGTGTTGCAAGCGGGGAGTCTGGCAAGGTGGACATGGCAGGTGGCGGTGGTCAACGGAAACATCACTATTTTAGCCTGATCGCGCCGCAACTTCGTGATGGCTGTTTAAAGAAACGGCCAAAAATGCCGATAAATGCTGGTCACCATCTTGATACCCAGCTCATGTCCCTGCCTTCTGTCAGTGAATCCGGTATTGCCAGCTTGTGGTCCCGCGTGAACCGCCAGCCATCTGCACCTGCTGCTGCCAGCCCGGTCATGAATACGACAGACGCAGCATCCGGCAGCACATCAGCCGGCCCTGCAGTCTGGCCCGGTAGTGATCCGGCACGGCAGGCTGTCAGCCAGTCGCTGCATCAGGCACTGGCGCAGTGGCAACAACAGCAATCCAGCCAGCTCAAACAGGCGCAGCAACGCAAGCAGGGCAATAGTCAGCCACTGGATGCCAACCGCATGGAAATGCTGAAGGAGAGAGTGAAAAACCTGCGGCAGATGCTAATGCTGGTAGGTAAGGACAAGGGTGGTTTGCGTGCCATTGCCCTGCAGTTGAAACAAATCACTGCCGAGTTGCGGCAGATGGTGGCCAATGCCAGCGGGCAAGGGCAGGCGTCCGTCATGGAAGTAAGCGTCAATGTCACCAGCAGCGGCAGTGTCTCCAGTGATCAGACCGACCATGCCGCGGACCAGGCCGATCGTGCTGTTGCCAGTACCGATGATGCTGCCACGGCGGCATCAGACAACAGTGCAGTGGCACCAGCGCAGGCGGCAATGGCGAGTACCGGCAGTGCAGGCAATCAGGGTTTGGGCGGCAATATGGAGTTACAGGCCTTGCTCAACAGCATCAAGGCCATTGCCCAGTGGCTGAAGCAGCGTAGCCAGCAGAACCAGGGGCAGGATGAAGGGCTGAAAAAGTGGCTGGATGGCAGTCAGCAGGATCTGGCAGCCATCGACCATATGCTGGCAGGTGGAAGCAATAACGCCCAGGGTGAGTTGAGTGTCAGCATCCAGCTTGCCACGGGTGGTGATGCGGGAGAAAGCGCGACGTCAGATGCCGGCAGTGCCGGCAATGTAAATGTTCAGGCCTGAAACCATCTGCTGCAGACCGTCTTGCACATCAGCCAGGCGGTCAGCGTGCTGGCCAGAACTTGCTGGCCAATTTCCATAACAACATCAGCCGTGTACCACGACGCAGCCAGCGGCGCAATGCTTCGGAAGGGAGCACCCCGGCCAGGGTGGACAGGATGCCGCCTAGACGTCCACCATCGGCAAAGGCCTTGAACCCTTCACCAGCCATGCCAAGATGATGCTTGCGCAGCTGCTCCATTTCCAGGCTCAGCTTTACGCGCAGGACTTCTCCCTTCATCAGCAGCAGCTGTTTCTTGATGGCGCGATCCTGCGGTTTCATGTCAAAGCTTTCCGCTCAGGCTGTCCCAGTCCTTGCGGACTTCGGTCAGGGTATCGGTAAAGGGGGAAGGGCTGCGTCGGGCGCGTTGGCGCAGCTGCCACAGCAGGGCCACACCACCTCCTGTGCTGCACAGCATCAGGCCGCCCAGCAGCAGGGGACGCCAGCTGTCCGGAGTCAGCACCAGTACCAGCAGCAAGGCGGACAGCAGACCGACCAGGAGCAGGATCAATGCCAGCCCGCCTAACAACAGGCTGAACAGCAAGGCGTCCTTTTGCTCATCGGCCTCAAGCACCAGCAGTTCAATACGGGTAAGCAGCAAGGCAAACACCCCGCCCAGCAGCGAACGCAAGCTGCCGGGACGGGGCGGGCGGGAAGAGTTGGCAGACATGCAGCAGCTGCGGCTTAACGGCGTGAAACCAGCATGCCCAGCAAAAAGCCTACGCCAGCGGCAATGCCAATGGATTTCCACGGGTTTTCGTGAACATAGTCGTCAGTTGCCTTGGCTGCCACCTTGGCCTTGCCGACTACCACTTTTTCGGCTTCCAGCAGGCGCGACTTGGCCAGACGGATATTTTCAGCCAGACGCTTGCGCAGTTCACGGCCTTTCTCGCCGCCTTCATCACCCGCTGCACCCAGCAAGTCCTCGGTACTGGACAGTACCTGACGAACATCATCCAGCAGTTGTTCTTTTTCCTGATTCAGTGCGGCATCGGACATGGCGATTTCCTCGATGAAATTGAAACGGGTAAACAAAATCAGACTGCAATGCGGAACGGATGGTTCCCTGCACAGATTACGCCCTTTGACCGTATCAGTGGAGCGACAGTCCGTCAAATGCAGGCGGTTTGCCTGATACTGCGGTGCCACATCTCCTGAAGGTCACAGGTCATTCATTCGGGATGAGATTGTATATATCAGATCATTCAAGGATTGATGACAAGTTTTCTATGGATATCATTTGTTCTGTCTGCAGCTAATCGGGATAATACATCCCCAATTTCAGGCGGTTTTTCATTTGCATGCACATGGCAAGTGCAGCTGCCTGGTGACAACAAGCGTCAGCCTGTCCGTATGGCAAACCGAGCCCGTGTTGTTCGACCTGCGGAGAGGAGCTGGCACACTGGTTTGATGATTCCGATGGGACCAAGGCGGCATGACACCACTGTCCATTTATGTTCTGACTTTCAATAGCGAAAAATACTTGTCTGCCATCCTGCAGGCAGTTGCCCCTCTGGCAGACGATTTGCTGGTGGTGGATAGTGGCAGTTCCGATCAGACCGTGGCCATCGCCACACACTGCGGGGCCCGGGTACTCTACCGTCCGTTTGATGATTTTCGTCAGCAGCGTGATTTTGCCCAGCAACAATGCAGGCATGATCACGTGTTCTTTCTGGATAGTGACGAGATTCCCAGTCCAGAGCTGGTGGCTCACCTCCTGCAACTCAAGCAGAGCGGATTCCAGCACGATGCCTATGCAATCCAGCGCGACTGGATTGTAATGGGGCAGCAGGTGCACGCTTTATACCCGGTAGGTTGCCCGGATTTTCCGGTGCGCATTATCGAGAAAAACCGGGTGAGGCTTTCCGAGCAGCTTGTGCATGAGGACTTTGTCGGCTACCGCAGCCGTGGCCGGATTGAACTCCCCATCAAGCATCAAACCTTCCATTCCATGGAAGAAATCAATCGCAAGCTGGAGCTGTATACCAATCTGGATGCCAGCGATCTGGCGCGCATGAGTAGCCGCAAGAACTTTGCCCTGCGTCAGTGGACCAGCCCGGTTGGAGCGTTTTTCAAATGGTATGTGAAGAGTGGTAACTGGAAGGATGGCCGGGTCGGGCTGATTCTGGGTGTGTATGCCGCACGCTTTGCTCATCACAAATACAAGAAGGCCTTGCAGATAAGGCGTGAGACAGGTCTCTGAGTCCAACGCGTCGCGGGTGGATTCGAACATGACAAAGCCGGTCATTGACCGGCTTTGTCATGTCTGGGGTTCTGGGCTGGCAATGTTTCAGACTGCCTCGAACCAGCTGTCGTCATGCCAGGCATCCAGCAATTCGCTTACCTCCGCCCTGCCAACGGCAGGATAGGCACTGACCCATGCGTGCAGACTGTCCCGTTGAGCCAGCGTGACACTGCCACTGGTGTAGGTGGTAACGAAACCGCTGTTTTCATCGCCACCGTACGTCAGCCCCAGTGCCTCAACGTGTTCAATCAGGGCTGCAACATACTGTTCCCGTGCGGTTTCATCCAGAGGGGCAGCAAATTGCACGGACAAGGTAAAACCGAACTCGGTGAATTCACCTGCGTGGTGTTTCTTGCGCTGGCGGCGGTTCCAGTTGGCAAGGCGGCGACGGGATGGGATGACAAGATAGTTCATTATTGACCTTTAATGGTGGCCAGGCAGCCATCTGTGGCTCCGGCAAAATGCAAGGATTGTCAGATTGTAAAGAAAAAGCCCGGTTTCCCGGGCTCTGGATAACATGCTGGCTGTCCACATTCTGTCCAGGCAGCCTGATGGGCAAGGTAGCGCAGCACGGCACACTTCAGCGCTTGTTCTCTTGCTCAGCATTGCCTTTCTAGCGTGTAGCCTGCTGATATTTATCGGTTTTTATTCCCACTCAATCGTTGCCGGCGGCTTGCCCGACACATCGTAAACCACGCGGTTGATGCCGCGTACTTCGTTGATGATGCGGTTGGAAGCGCGGCCCAGCAGGGAGTACGGCAGCTCTGCCCAGTGGGCGGTCATGAAGTCGCTGGTGACCACGGCACGCAGGGCAACCACGTAGTCGTAGGTGCGGCCATCGCCCATCACGCCAACCGATTTCACCGGCAGGAACACGGCAAAGGCCTGGCTGGTGAGGTCGTACCAGTTTTTGCCGGTTTTCTCGTCCACGGTGTTGCGCAGTTCTTCAATGAAGATGGCGTCGGCCTGGCGTAGCAGGTCGGCGTATTCCATTTTCACTTCGCCAAGGATACGCACACCCAGGCCCGGGCCCGGGAAGGGGTGACGGTACACCATGTCGTGCGGCAGGCCCAGTGCCACGCCCAGTTGACGGACTTCGTCCTTGAACAGCTCGCGCAGCGGTTCCAGCAGCTTGAGGTTCATGTCTTCCGGCAGGCCACCCACATTGTGGTGGCTCTTGATGGTGTGGGCCTTTTTGGTCTTGGCACCGGCGGACTCGATCACGTCGGGGTAGATGGTGCCCTGGGCCAGCCACTTGGCATTGGTCAGCTTGTTGGATTCAGCCTGGAATACTTCCACGAACTCGCCGCCGATGATCTTGCGCTTCTTTTCCGGATCGGTTTCGCCGGCCAGCTTGCTCATGAACTGTTCGGTGGCATCCACGTGGATGACCTTAACGCCCAGGTTCTGCGCAAACATTTCCATCACCATCTTGCCTTCGTTCAGGCGCAGCAGGCCGTGATCAACGAAGACGCAGGTCAGTTGCGGGCCGATGGCGCGGTGAATCAGCGCAGCCGCAACCGAGCTGTCCACACCACCGGACAGGCCGAGGATGACTTCTTCATCACCGACTTGTTCACGGATCTTCTTTACCGCTTCGTCGATGTAGTTGGGCATGGTCCAGCTGGGCTTGCAACCCGCCACGTGCAGCACAAAGCGATGGATCATTTCGGTGCCGCGCTTGGTGTGGGTGACTTCCGGGTGGAATTGCACGCCGTAGTAGCCGCGGTCCTCATCGGCCATGGCGGCGATGGGGCAGGACGGGGTTTCGGCAATGACATGGAAGCCGGCCGGCAGGGCGGTAACCTTGTCGCCGTGGCTCATCCACACATCCAGGAAGCCGTTGCCGGCGTCGTCGATATGGTCTTGCAGGCCTTCCAGCAGTTTGGAGTGATGGCGGGCCTGGATCTGGGCGTAGCCGAATTCACGCTTGTCACCGGCTTCTACCTTGCCACCCAGGCTTTGCGCCATGAACTGCATGCCGTAGCAGATGCCCAGTACCGGGATGCCCAGTTCGAACAGGGCCGGGTCTGCCTGGTAGTCGGATTCGTACACCGAGTTGGGGCCGCCGGACAGGATGATGGCCTTGGGGCCGAATGCACGGATTTCTTTAATCGGCATGTCAAACGAATGAAGCTCACAGTAGACGTGAGCTTCGCGTACGCGGCGGGCAATCAACTGGGTAACTTGAGAGCCGAAGTCGAGAATGAGGATCTTGTCCATGCCTGTCCTTGGTAGGTTCCGTTGGCCCGTGGGCCTGTCGTTCAATGAGTAAATGGTTTGCCGTTTCAGCGCAGGTCATGCTGGTCCGGCAGGGAGCGCCAGCGTGCGTTGCGCTCCGGAATTCGGTCGCTACGCGACAGCAGCATCAAGAGACCGGCCAGGACCATGCCCAGCGACAACAGATGACTCAAGTGTAGTCCCATATTGTCACGCAGGTAGATGGCGGCTCCGGCATAGATCAGCAGCGGGCAGCTGACCAGGGTGGATTTGTTCAGCCCGTCCAGCAGGCCCAGCAGCACGCCAGCAATGATCAGCAACAGTGCCAACAGGGTGCTGGTGCTGGGCAGTAGTGCGGTACTTTTCAGAAACCAGACCGCACCCAGGCAAATCAGCGCAATGGGCAGCGCGGCACTTTTTTTCATGCACCACCTCGCTGGTTTTTCATCAGGCGCTGCTTTTCACGCTGCCATTCGCGGTCTTTTTCCGAGTCACGCTTGTCGTGCAGCTTCTTGCCCTTGGCCAGGCCAACCTGGGCCTTGATATTGCCTTTGCTGTAGTGCAGGTCCAGCGCCATCATGGTGTAGCCGGCACGTTCCACCTTGCCGATGAAACGGTTGATCTCGGATTGTGACATCAAGAGTTTGCGCGGGCGTACCGGGTCTGGCTTGACGTGGGTGGAAGCGGACTGCAGGGCGGTGATATGGCAGCCAATCAGCCAGAAAGCGCCATTTTTCCAGTCGATATAGCTTTCTTTCAGCTGGATGCGTCCGGCACGGATGGCCTTGACCTCCCACCCTTCCAGCACAAGCCCGGCCTCGAGTTCTTCCTCGATGAAATAGTCATGGAAGGCTTTGCGGTTCTGGATGATGCTCATGCGCCTGAGGTTTCCGTGGCATTGAATGGGAATCGGCTATTCTACCAGAAGCTGGCCGCAGGCCAAAATTCCTGAAAATCAGCGGCTTGTCTGCTGCATGAAGGCTGGGCCGGACAGGGCGGATGGCTTTTGGTAAACTGCTGGGCTTGAACCATTTTGCACAGTGTGCGCTTGTCCCATGCAGGTTGTTGAAAAGAAAGTTCTGGTTGCCCATACCCCGGCGCAAATGTTTGCGCTGGTGGACAAGGTAGAGAATTACCCGCGTTTTCTGCCCTGGTGTGCCAAGGCGGAGGAGCACTCACGTGAGGGTGATCAGCAGGTGGCCAGCCTGCATATCGATTACCTGAAAATCCGTCAGCATTTCACCACGCGCAATACCCTGCGTGACGGGGAGAGCATCCTGATGGAGCTGGTGGAGGGGCCTTTCCAGCATTTGCAGGGTTTGTGGCAGTTTACGCCCTTGGGGGATTTTGGCTGCAAGGTGGAGTTCAGTTTGCGTTACGAGTTTTCCAGCAAGTTGCTGGAAAAAGTGATCGGCCCGGTGTTTGGCCATATTTCCGGTACGCTGGTGGATGCTTTCATCAAGCATGCCGACAAGGTGTATGGCGATGACTGAGCGGTTTACGGTGGAGGTGGCCTGTGCCTTGCCGCAGCGGCAGAGCATCGTGTCGCTGGAGGTGGCTGCTGGCTGTACTGCCATCGAGGCGGTGCAACAGTCCGGCATACTGGCGCAGTTTTCCATGGTGGACAGCAACAATCTCAAGCTGGGCATCTTCAGCAAGGCCATCAAGCCGGAAACGGTGTTGCGTGCCGGCGACCGGGTGGAAATCTATCGCCCCTTGCAGGCCGACCCGAAGGCTGTGCGTCGGCAGCGGGCCGAGGCCGGCAAGGGCATGAGCAAGGGCGGCGGAGAATGAAAAAACCGGGGATATCCCCGGTTTTTTTTGGCTTTGTTCAAATTAGCCGATTCGGTTCGGCGGAAATCACGCGGTTCTTGCCACTGATTTTGGCTTGGTACATGGCCTGGTCGGCACGTTCGATGACTTCGATGTCCTGTTCTCCCAGATGCCATTTGGCAATACCGGCACTGAAGGTGATGACCAGGCGGTCGTTATTGGCCATGAAGAAGGTGCGTGTCAGTTCGCGCTGCAGTCGTTGTACCGTGTCGATGGCTTCATCCACCGGGGTGTCCGGCATAAGAACGACAAATTCCTCCCCGCCAAAACGTGCGACGATATCCGCAGGACGCATATTGTGCTTCATCACGTCCACCAGGTATTTCAGCGCGTCATCCCCTGTCAGGTGGCCGTAGCGGTCGTTCAGTTGCTTGAAGTTGTCGACATCGATCAGAGCGACGCTCAGGTCGCTATTGGTGCGTTCGGCACGGCTGATTTCGCGCTGGAAATGTTCGGCAAGGCCACGACGGTTGTAGGCGCCGGTCAGCTGGTCTTCCTTGACCTTGGCGCTGGCAGCTTCCAGCGCGCTTTCCAGTTCGGTGATGCGTTGTTCTGCTGCTTCTACCTGTTCGCGTGCCGCCAGCAGTTCGTCGCGGGAGCGGGTGAGATCCAGCTGCATCAGCGAGGTGTCTTCCATCAGCGCGGAGACCACGCTGCCAAGTTCCTCGACATTGCTGGTGTTTTTCAGCTTTTCGCTATGCTTGCTGATCTTGCTGTGGAAGTCGTCAGTCGAATCCGTCATTTGCGCGAGGCGCGAAATGAAACGGTCCAGCAAGGTGCGCAAGGAGCTGGTGGCTTCATCCAGCGTGCTTTTGAGCATGCCTTGCTTGCGGATCACTTCCTTCAGGCTGGTTTCCAGCTGGTAAACCTGTTGCATGGACAGCGGCTGGTGCGACAGGACTTCCTGCAGAGAATGGACTTGTCCAACCAGATAATCGTCCGAGCGATTGATCTCGGCCACATTGTCCAGCAGCAGACGCAGCAGGTTGGTCAGGCCGGAAACTAGGCGGCCTTCTTGCTGGGTTTGCAGTTCCAGCTTCAGCATGAAGCTGCGCAGCTTGGGCATGTAGACATTCAGGCTGGCATCGTCGCTTACCTGATCGAGCTCGCGAATCAGGGCTTCCAGTGACTCACCCATGTCCGGCATGCTGATCAGTCGCGGTTCCAGGCCGTGTTTGAGGGCAAACGCCAGGGTACGCTGCCAAAGCGGCCAGCTGCTGCTGTTGCTGGATGGCTGGCTGGTGGATTCGGCCGGGGTGTCTGTCAGTGCGCCACCTGCGTCCAGTACGTCAATGGGGTCGCGCTGACTGGCGGGCGCACTCCAGTTGCGCACCAGGGCGGATAGCTTGAGATTGAGTTCTTCCGGCTGGTTGCCGAAGTTGATCAGTACCCTTTCCAGTGCCGCTTGCTTGTGATGCTGGGGCAGGTCGGGCAGACGCAAGTCCCAGCTACGGATCAGGTTCTGGATCAGGCTGCCCCAGGGTTGGGACAGGTTGGTCTGGCTTAGTGCCAGCTTGAGAAAATCGATGGCCAGCTGCGGCAACAGTTCCCAACGGGATTCGTCGGTGGCCTGTTTGATGCGCAGCAGCAGTGTCTTGGTTTGCGGTGATTCAGCCGGAATGGTTTCCAGAGCACGCAATAGCTGGGTACCCAGCTTGTTGTCTCGCTCAACGGGAGTTTGCGTGAGCTCGTGATAGACGCGCTCGAAATTTTCCGGTGTTGGTAGCAGTTTGCGCAGACTCAGCTGTTTGAGCGTTTCCCGTGCAACCTCTATCGGATTCTGTGTTGTCATTGACCAAACCCTGGAAGTTTTGTAGCCAGCCATAGTTATTTTTAGTTCAGGAAGGTGACGGTTTGGACTGGCTTAGTCAATGTTTTGTCGCAGTCGCCGGATCCAGTAATTGGAAAAATACCTCACCATTGCGGATCATACCAAGTTCGTTGCGTGCTCTCTCTTCAATTGCATCGGTTCCTTGCTTCAGGTCACGAACTTCGGCATCCAGGGCTGCGTTGCGGGCTATCAGCTTTTGCGTGACAGCCCGCTGTTCCTGCAGTTGCTTGTCCAGCTGCCAGACCCTGAGCCAGCTCCCCTTGCCAAACCACAAGGGCCATTGCAAGGCGATCAGCAGGGTTACCAGTGTCAGGGTCAGCCAGCGCATGGATTCAAGCTTACTTCAGGTGATAGAAAGCAGCACGACCCGGGAACCAGGCAGCATCACCCAGTTCTTCTTCGATACGCAGCAGCTGGTTGTACTTGGCCATGCGGTCGGAGCGGGACAGGGAACCGGTCTTGATCTGCATGCAGTTGGTGGCAACTGCCAGGTCGGCAATGGTGCTGTCTTCGGTTTCGCCGGAACGATGGCTCATGACGCTGGTATAGCTGGAGCGCTTGGCCAGGTCAACCGCTTTCAGTGTTTCGGACAGGGTGCCGATCTGGTTTACCTTCACCAGCAGCGAATTGCAGATGCCGGCTTCGATACCCTTGGCCAGGATCTTCGGGTTGGTGACGAATACGTCGTCGCCCACCAGCTGGATGCGCTTGCCCAGGCGGTCGGTCAGGATCTTCCAGCCTTCCCAGTCATGTTCGCTCATGCCATCTTCGATGGAGATGATCGGGTAGTTGTTGACCAGGGTTTCCAGGTAGTCGGCAAACTGCGCGGAAGTCAGTTGCAGGCCTTCGGCGGTCAGATGGTACTTGCCGTCCTTGTAGAATTCGGAAGAGGCGCAGTCCAGAGCCAGCATCACGTCCTGGCCCGGTACGTAACCGGCGGCGTCAATGGCTTCCAGGATCAGTTTGATGGCATCTTCGTGGCTGGCCAGGTTCGGGGCAAAACCGCCTTCGTCACCCACGGTGGTGGCGTAACCCTTGGCATCACACAGCTTTTTCAGGTTGTGAAACACTTCGGCACCACAGCGCAGGGCTTCGCGGAAGGTTTGTGCACCAACCGGCATGATCATGAATTCCTGGATGTCCAGGGTGTTGTTGGCGTGCGCACCACCGTTGATCACGTTCATCATCGGCAGCGGCAGGGCCATCGGGCCGGCACCACCCAGGTAGCGGTACAGCGGCAGGCCGGCATCTTCAGCAGCTGCGCGGGCAACAGCCATGGAAACGGCCAGCATGGCGTTGGCACCCAGGCGGGACTTGGTTTCGGTGCCGTCCAGTTCGATCAGGGTCTTGTCGATGAAGGCCTGGTCTGCAGCGTCGAGGCCGATGATGGCTTCGCAGATTTCGGTATTGATGTTTTCAACAGCTTTCAGCACGCCTTTGCCCAGGTAGCGGCTCTTGTCGCCGTCACGCAGTTCCAGTGCTTCCTTCTCGCCGGTGGAGGCGCCGCTCGGTACGGCTGCGCGGCCCATTACGCCGGATTCCAGCAGTACATCGGCTTCAACAGTCGGATTACCACGGGAGTCGAGAATCTCGCGGGCTACTACGTCAATGATCGAACTCATACTTGTCCCCTTCAATTGCATTGCTTGGTTAACCGTATCACTGTCAGCCCGCCATGTTGGCGGGCTGAAGAATGCTTGCTACCACAACTCGGACTGCAACCAGACTCAGAGTGAATGCTCGGGCCAGCCGCCTTGCTTGACCAGGCGGTCCAGCTGCTGCAGCGTGGCCAGCAGTTCTTTCATCCGCCCCAGCGGCCAGGCATTCGGGCCATCGGACATGGCGCATGCCGGGTTGGGGTGGGTTTCCATGAAAATGCCGGCAATGCCTGCAGCAACGGCAGCGCGTGCCAGAACCGGCACGAATTCGCGCTGACCACCGGAAGAGCTGCCCTGACCGCCAGGCAGCTGCACCGAGTGGGTGGCATCGTAGACTACCGGGCAGGCCGTTTCACGCATGATCATCAGCGAGCGCATGTCGGATACCAGATTGTTGTAGCCGAACGATACGCCACGCTCGCAGGCCATGAAACTGTCCTCTGGCAAACCGGCTTCCAGTGCGGCGGCGCGGGCCTTGTCGATGACATTTTTCATGTCGCCCGGAGCAAGAAACTGCCCCTTCTTGATGTTGACCGGCTTGCCGCACTGGGCAACGGCGCGGATGAAGTCAGTCTGGCGGCACAGGAAAGCCGGGGTCTGCAGCACATCCACCACGCTGGCAACCTGGGCGATTTCACTCTCGGCATGCACATCGGTCAAGACGGGAACGCCGATCTGGCGTTTTACTTCGTCCAGAATGCGCAGGCCTTCATCAATGCCAAAGCCACGGAAAGAGGTGCCGGAGGACCGGTTGGCCTTGTCGTAGCTCGACTTGTAGATGAAGTTGATGCCCAGTTCGCTGGTAATTTCTTTCAGCTGACCGGCGGTGTCCAGTGCCATCTGTTCGCTTTCGATGACGCAGGGACCTGCAATCAGGAACAGGGGCTGGTTCAGGCCGACTTCGAATCCGCACAGTTTCATGCTTATTTCCCTTGCTTTTCAGCCTTGTAGTCGATGGCTGCCTGCACATAGGCCTTGAACAGCGGGTGGCCATCGCGCGGGGTAGAGGTGAATTCCGGGTGGAACTGGCAGGCAAAGAACCAGCGATGGTCTTTCAGCTCGATGGTTTCCACCAGCTTTTCATGACCGGCGGAGCGGCCGGAAATGGTCAGTCCGGCTGCTTCCAGGCGTTGTACGTAGTAGTTGTTCACTTCGTAGCGGTGACGATGGCGCTCGACGATGTCGGTGGAGCCATAAACGCGTGCTGCCAGAGAGCCTTCTACCAGATCGCAGTGCTGGCCGCCCAGACGCATGGTGCCGCCCATATTGGAGTTTTCGTCACGCTTCTCGATCTTGCCGTCGTGATTGACCCATTCGTCGATCAGGGCGACGACCGGATAGTCGGTATCCAGGTCGAATTCGGTGGAGTTGGCACCGGCAAGGCCGGCAACATCACGCGCGTATTCAATCAGTGCAATCTGCATGCCCAGGCAGATACCCATGTAAGGGATGTTGTTCTCGCGGGCAAACTTGACGGCCTTGATCTTACCTTCCACGCCACGCTTGCCGAAGCCGCCCGGTACCAGGATGGCATCCATGTCCTTCAGCGATTCGGCACCGTCACGCTCGATGTCTTCGGAATCGACATAGATGATGTTGACATCGGAACGGGTGTGGATGCCGGCGTGCTTCAGGGCTTCCGACAGCGACTTGTAGGATTCGGTCAGGTCAACATACTTGCCGACCATGGCGATGTTGACGGTTTGTTCCGGATGTTCGATGGCGTCGATGATGCCAGCCCATACCGACAGGTCAGCCGGCGGGATGTCCAGCTGCATGTGTTCGGTAATGATGTCGTCAATGCCTTGTTCGTGCAGCATGGCCGGGACTTTGTAGATGGAGTCCGAGTCGTAGCAGCCGATGACGGCGTTTTCTTCGACATTACAGAACAGGGCGATCTTGCGCTTTTCATCGGCCGGAAGCTCGCGGTCCATGCGGCACAGCAGGATGTCCGGCTGGATGCCGATTTCACGCAGTTCCTTTACCGAGTGCTGGGTCGGCTTGGTCTTGATTTCACCTGCGGTGGCAATGAACGGCACGTAGGACAGATGCACGTACATGGTGTTCTTGCGGCCCAGGTTGGAGCGCATCTGGCGGATGGCTTCCAGGAAGGGCAGGGACTCGATATCACCCACGGTGCCGCCGATTTCGACGATGGCCACGTCGGCATCGCCCGCGCCTTCATGCACCTTGTGCTTGATTTCGTCGGTGATGTGCGGAATGACCTGCACGGTACCACCCAGGTAGTCGCCACGGCGCTCCTTGGTGATCACGGATTCGTAAACCTGACCAGTGGTGAAGTTGTTGCTCTTCTTCATCTTGGATTTGATGAAGCGCTCATAGTGGCCAAGGTCGAGGTCGGTTTCTGCGCCGTCTTCGGTCACGAATACTTCACCGTGCTGGAAGGGGCTCATGGTACCCGGGTCGACGTTGATGTACGGGTCGAGCTTCAGCATGGTGACTTTCAGCCCGCGCGACTCAAGAATGGCAGCAATGGACGCAGCGGCGATGCCCTTCCCCAGGGAAGACACCACACCGCCGGTTACGAAGATATACTTGGTCATGGAATTACGGCTCTATGGGAATCCGGGATTTTAACCTGAAATCGCTTGGATTTGAACCGCCATGGCGCGCCTTGTTGCAACAATGAATGCAACACTTGTTCGGTCTGATTTCAGCTTGTGCTCGCCAGTTTGTGGTAATTCCGTTACAATACGCCCCGACTGTTTCATATACGAGATCGTGCTTTCCACGGAAAGTGCGCATCATGCTTGAATCGCTGGCTTTTTTCATGGTATAAAGCCAGCTTTTACCGGTTTTGGGAGTGTTAACATGGCGCGTGTTTGCAAAGTCACCGGCAAACGTCCGATGACCGGGAACAATGTTTCCCACGCCAACAACAAGACGAAACGTCGTTTCCTGCCGAACTTGCAGTACCGCAAGTTCTGGGTAGAAAGCGAAAACCGCTGGGTGCGCCTGCGCGTATCCAACGCTGCACTGCGTACTATCGATAAAGTTGGTATCGATGTAGTGCTGGCAGATCTGCGCGCTCGTGGCGAGATCTAAGCGGTCCTCTAGATAGCGACAGATAGGTAATACAATGCGCGATAAAATCAAGCTTGAATCCACCGCCGGCACTGGCCACTTCTACACTACTACGAAGAACAAGCGCACGATGCCGGAAAAAATGGAGATCAAAAAATTTGATCCCGTTGCCCGCAAACACGTTATCTACAAGGAAACCAAGCTGAAGTAAGCTTGATTTTCAGTAACGTCGAAGAGCCCTTCTCTGGTGCACGGAGAAGGGTTTTTTATTGCCTGCCTTTTGTGCACTTCCTTCCTTCCTTCCTTCTCTTCTTGCTGCTCTTCTTGCTGCTCTCTTTGTTTTTGATCAAATAAAATTCCATATATTGATATTTTTGGGATATATTTTCAGGATGTGTAATTTTATGATCATTTCCGGGTGCGAGCCGGACTGTGCAGAGGAATAGCCATGAAGCCCATTGCCATCATTCAGCATGTTGCGCTGGATGGCCCGGAGTATTTTCTTGATTACCTGAATCGTTCCGGAATTCCATCACGCATTTTCAGAGTTTATGCCGGTGATGCCTTGCCTCCGGATGTCTGTGACTATGCCGGTGTGGCCAGTTTTGGCGGGCCGATGAGTGTGCATGATGTGGCAGAGCATCCGTGGATCCTGCCTGAGATTGAATTCTTGCGTCGCGCCGTGGCGGCGGATGTGCCGGTGATTGGCCACTGCCTTGGCGGGCAATTGTTGGCGCTGGCACTGGGTGCCGAAGTCAGCAAGGCGGAGATTCCCGAAATCGGCTGGATTGATTTGCAGCCTGCGGCTGCCGCAGTGGCTGCGCAGTGGTTTGGAGACAGGCAAGCGCTGCGCGTGTTCCAGTGGCACAGCGATACCTTTGCCTTGCCTGCTGGTGCCAGCTTGCTGGCCAGTAGTGTCTTTTGCCGCAATCAGGCGTTTCTGTATGCGGGCAAGCATCTGGGCATGCAGTTCCACTGTGAAGTGAAAGCACCGATGATTCGCAAATGGTTGCAGGTGGGTTATCAGGAAATAGACGGGCATGATTTGCCCAGCGTGATGTCCGTCGACGCGATTGCTGCCTCCCTGGATGCTGGCATGCCCCAAAGTCATGCCCAGGCGGATGCCATCTATCGCCGCTGGCTGCAGGGTGCGTATGGCTGAGTGCTGCGGTAACAGGCTGGATCAGCCAGCCTGATGCGCATAGGTTTTTTTGGCCAGCACCATGTCCTGCCATGCCTTGGCCTTGTCAGGCAGATTACGTAGCAGGTAAGCCGGGTGATAGGTGGCAATCAGCGGAATGCCTTGGTACTGGTGGACCTGGCCGCGCAGTTTGCCAATGGTTTGTTCGCTTTGCAGCAGGGTCTGCACGGCAAAGCGCCCCAGCGCCACAATCAGCACGGGCTGGACGTGCTGAATCTGTTGTTGCAGATAGCCCTGGCAAGCCAGGATTTCCTCTGGTGCCGGGTTGCGGTTGCCCGGCGGGCGGCATTTAAGGACGTTGGCAATGTAGACATCACGGTCGCGATCCAGACCAGCGGCGGCCAGCATATTGTCCAGCAGTTGTCCGGCCTTGCCGACAAAGGGCTCGCCTTGTCTGTCCTCGTGCTCTCCGGGGGCTTCGCCAATCAGCATCCAGCGTGCCTTGGGATTGCCGCGGCCAAATACGGTCTGGGTGCGCGTGCGGCACAGGGTACAGCGTTCGCAATTGGCAACGTTCTGTTCCAGTTGCGCCCAGTCGGGGAGGCTGTCGGTTGTGTTGATGGCAGCAGGGGGCTCCGCTGTGACTGGCGATGCTGGCGACGGGCTGTCCTGCTCCTGAGGCAAGGCTACCATCGGCTGCACCTGGACGGGTGCTGCTGGCACTGCAATCTCGGGGTGGTGCAGCTCGGCCATGGCCGTGTCGTGGCTGGCTTGTATCAGCGCATGCCTGGCGATTTCTGCCGGATGATCGGTAAACCAGCCCTCGCGGGATTCCCAGATGGGGCCCAGGCCCATGGCTTGCTGGATGAAACGGCTGCGATTCATAGCACGGCCTCCATCAGGATGGCGTGTTCGCGTTCGCCATTGGCGCACCGGTAGTAGTTTTTGCGCATGCCGGTTTCCTGAAAGCCGCAACGGTTGTAAAGCTTGCGGGCCGGCAGGTTGCTGGCGCGGACTTCCAGAAACAATTTGGTGCAGCCGTGTTGCTTCAGGTCTTGCATCAGACCGGTCAGCAGGGTAAAACCCAGGCCCTGGCCTTGTTGTCCGGTTGCAATGAAGATATTGAGCAGTTCGGCTTCGTCCAGCAGCGGCATGACGACGGCGCAGCCAAGGGCCTGCTGGTCCAGGCCATAAAATACATGTCCTGCCTGGATGGAGTCCTGGTAATGACGTGCACTCCAGCCATGTGCAGTGGCGGTCGCTTCCAGTTGTGCCAGCTGTTCGGCATTAACAGCTTGCTGGCGCGAAACCTGGCTCATCCCTTCAAGGCCTGTTGTTCGACGGATGTGAGAGCCACCTTGTTGCGCACATACAGCAACTCGGCTTCTCTGGGGTGCTGCTGCGGGTAGCGACCGCTAAGGGCCAGCGCAATATGGGCGCGTGCATCGGCGCGGAGAATGCCGCTGTGCCGTGTGCTGTCGCGCTGGGTAGCCAGCAGTGCCGGATAATTGGGGAAGCCATCTCCTGCCAGCATGGTGATGCCATCTGGCAAGGTGACGTCTTGCGGGTCTTGCAGGGTAATGGGGGTCAGCCGCTGCCATGTCGGCCCGGTCTGGTAGCTGGCACAGTAAACCTGCTGCATGCGGGCATCCTGGCAGACCAGTACCCGCTCGGCAGCACTTTGCTGGGCAACGGCATCCAGTGTGGGGATGCCGATGACCGGCAGTCCGGCGGAAAATGCCAGTCCTTGAGCCAGGCCGCAGGCAATGCGCAGCCCGGTGAACGAGCCGGGGCCCTGGCCATAAACAATGGCATCCAGATCGCTCAAGCCGATGTCAGCCTGTTGCAGCAGTCGCTGGATTTCCGGCAGCGTGCGCTCGGCGTGCTTTTGTCCCATTTCTTCATGGAAATTCAGTAACTGATTATCCAGGCTGAGGGCAAGAGACAAATAACTGCTGGAAGTGTCTATGGCTAACAGTTTCATCGAGATGTGCTGACCGGCTGAAGGGCTGGCAATTATAAGCCCAGATCCTCCACCCAAGCGAGTGCGGCAACGTGGGACTGGTTGAGTTGTTCCGGACTGATGCCCAATTGCTGACACAGGGCTTCCACACCGTTGAGCTGGCCATCTTCGCAAGACTGGGTAAGTTGCAGCAGCATGCCCATCCGGCCCTTGCGGGCGGCCAGGGCTTCGATGATGCAAACCGGCAATTGCAGATGTTCCAGAATGGCGTTCATCGGCATGTCAAACAATACGTCCAGCAGGCTGAACATGCCGACAATGAACAGGTTGTCGCAATCGTCCGGACTCATGCCCAACTCCGCGCCAAGAAGCTCCATCAGGCGGCCGCGTGTGACGGCAGTTTTCTGGAGTGCCGGTGGTGCGCGTCCATCGTCGGATGCGGTAACCAATAGCAGGGTGAGCCAGCGGTACAGCTTTTTGTAGCCCAGTACCGTGACTGCGTGCGAGAAGGAGCTGATGGTGGTGTTCAGGCCGGCCGCAGCCGAGTTCACATAGCGCAGCAGCTTGTAGGACAGGGCGACATCGCGCTTGAGAATCTGCTCCACCTTGCGCAGGTCGGCATCCATCCGCAACAGGTTGAGCAGTTCAAGGGCATTGCTGAAGGTTGGGTGAATCACTTTGGCCGACAGGGTTTCCGGCTTGGCAAAGTAATAACCCTGGAAGCCATCCATGCCCAGTTCCTTGCACAGATGGTATTGCTCGTGGGTTTCCACGCGCTCGGCAATGCGGATGACCGGATAGCTGCGCAAGCGGGCAGCCAGCACCTGAAAGTGATTGGGGTCGCGATTCTGGATGTCTAGCTTTACGTAATTGGCAAATTCCAGAAATGCAGCCGATTGCGCTTCGAAACTGAAATCATCCAGAGCAATGCCAAAACCCAGCGAGCGCAAATGGCGGGCGCGCGACAGCAGCTCACTGGAGGGCGAAATATCCGGTGCGATGTCCAGGATGACGCGCCGTGGTGGCAGTAGTTCCAGAAAGTCGCTGGTCAGCATGGCTTCGCCGACATTGATGAAAGCCAGCTTGTTGCCGATCAGCCAGCTGGTACCCATATTGTTCAGGGTATTGACCAGCACGTCAGTGTCGGCCTGCAGTTCGCTGTGCGGGCCGACTGAACTGGCTTCCTTGCTTGCACGAAAAAGCAGCTCATACCCGATGAGCTGCTGGTTGCGGTTGAGAACCGTTTGCCTTCCGATGAAGGCGCATTGAGTGGTCATTAAAGCTTGCCAGTCTTGGTTTTTTTATACGGAAATCAGCTCCGAAGTTCTGACTTGGCCATTGGTGCCGTCGCTGGAGCTGAGCAGGTCTTCCATGTCCAGTACCAGAACCACCGAAC
Source organism: Aquitalea sp. ASV11 (assembly GCF_016429185.1). Classification (NCBI taxonomy): domain Bacteria; kingdom Pseudomonadati; phylum Pseudomonadota; class Betaproteobacteria; order Neisseriales; family Chromobacteriaceae; genus Aquitalea; species Aquitalea sp. ASV11. The sequence continues at coordinate 3,241 of NZ_JAELUD010000025.1, read as the reverse complement.
CATCGCCAGACAGGGTGGCACCGGCCACGCCCTTCGGACGAATGTTCTGCAGCGGCTTGATGACCACATCGTCCCGACCGACAAAGGAGTCGATGGCCAGAATGAAGGACTTCTCGGCCGATTGCATCAGCACGCCAAAGTAGGGCTTCTGGGTGGGTTCCCAGCCCAGCAGGCCAGCCAGGGTACGCAGCGGCAGGATTTCATCACGCACCACGATGGTGGGTTTGCCCGAAACTTCCTGGATGGCATTCGGGTCGATGGTGATGATTTCGCGCACCATGGCCAGCGGTACGGCAAACGGCTGGTTGCAGGCACGCACCACCAGCACCGGCAGAATGGCCAGCGTCAGCGGCAGCGAAATGCTGATGCGGGTGCCTTCGCCCGGTAGCGAATTGATGTCGATGCGGCCATTGAGCTTCTGGATGTTGGTACGCACCACGTCCATGCCCACACCGCGGCCGGAAACGCTGGAGATCTGGTCCTTGGTGGAGAAGCCTGGCATGAAGATGAGCTGCAGGCACTGCTTCTCGTCCAGACCGTTGGCGGTTTCCTGATCGATCAGGCCTTTTTCGATGGCCTTGCGACGCAGGGCGTCCGGGTTCATGCCCTTGCCGTCGTCGGTGATTTCGATCTGGATGTGATCGCCCACCTGTTCGGCAGTCAGCTGGATCAGCGATTGCGGCTTCTTGCCGGCAGCAATACGTTCTTCCGGCGACTCGACACCATGGTCAACTGCATTGCGCACCAGGTGAACCAGCGGATCGTTGAGGTCTTCGATCATGGTCTTGTCCAGCTCGGTTTCTTCACCGGACAGTACCAGTTCGACTTCCTTGCCCAGTTGACGGGCCAGGTCACGTGCCAAACGCGGGTATTTCTGGAACAGGCGGCCAATCGGCTGCATGCGGGTTTTCATCACTGCGTTCTGCAGGTCGCCTACCAGCAGGTCCAGCTGGCTGATGGCTTCATCCAGCGAACGCAGGGTATTGCCGTCGCGATTGCCCTGCAGGATTTCCGTGCGCAGGGTGGTCAGACGGTTCTTGGTCAGGCCGATTTCGCCGGAAAGGTTCAGCACCATGTCCAGACGCACCGTGTCGATACGGATGGTATTTTCCTGCGGGCCGCTGCTGTTGCCTGCGCTGCTGGGCTGCTTGTTGGCAACCGGCTTGGGAGGCTGCTTGACGGCCGGCAGGTGCTCGGCGGCGGTGATCAGTTCGTGGGCAGGGGCGGCTGCAGGCGCTGCCGCAGCCGGAACCGCAGGGGTAGCAGCCGGGGCCGGGCTTGCGCTGGCCGGGGCAGCTTGCGGCACGATGGCCTGGTGCAGTGCATTCCAGTCCGGACCATCTGCAGCAGCCGGTGCCGCCGCCGGGCTGCTGACAGCTGCGGGGGCAGGCTCTTCAGCACCTGCTTTGGTCGGAGTCTGACCTGCCAGTACGGCATCCAGGGCATTCAGCACATCGGCATCAGCTTCGGCAACCATCAATCCCTGGCCGAGCGTGCCAAACATGTCGCGCACGATACCGGTAGCGTCCAGAATGACGTCCATCACTTCCGGTGTGATGTGCAGCTCGCCGTTACGCAGCTTGTCGAACAGGTTTTCCGTGCGATGGCACAGGTTGACCATCGGGCCGACGTTCAGAAAGCCGGCACCACCCTTGATGGTATGAAACCCCCGGAAAATGTCGTTGAGCAACGCCTTGTCTTCAGGACGCTTTTCCAGTTCCACCAGCTTGTTGTCCACGTCGGACAAGAGGTCGGTGGATTCCATCAGGAAGTCTTGTAGCAGTTCTTCCATGCCGCCAAAATCGCTCATATTCTCACCCCGCTTATGCCGCTAACACGTTCACCGCTATTGTTCAGAAGCCCAGGCTTTCCAGCAGGTCATCAACCTGCTGTTGGCTGGAAACCACGTCTGTCCTGCCTTCCGGATTAATGACTGGTCCGTTGAGCAGGTTATTGTCCAGGCCTGCCTTTTTCGAGTCCGGCGAGAACTCGATCAGGAAGGTCACCAGTTCCTTCTCCAGTATATGCACCATGTCCATCATTTTCTTGATGACTTGGCCGGTTAAATCCTGAAAGTCTTGCGCCATCACAATTTCCAGCAACTGGGCATTGGTGGCTTGCGTCTGTTTGGGTACCTGTCCCAGGTACTGGCGCGTGTCTTCGGCAAGATTCTTGAATTCGGCAATGGACAGCTGATTGGCATACAGCTGTTCCCAGCGGGCCGTCAAGGCGCGGGCCCGGCTTTCGATTTCGTCCTGATAAGGCTTGGCCAGATCGGTGGCATTGAGCACACGTTCAGCAGCGCTCTCGGTCAGGGATGCGATATAACTCAAGCGGTCCTTGGCATCCGGCAGTGCATCCGCCACTTTTTCCAGCGACTTGTCATAGCCCAGATCACGCAAGGCATCGTGCATCTTGCGGGTCAGCTGGCCGATCTGCTCGTACATCACGGCAGGGTTTTGTTCCGCCGTGTTTGCCACCGTGCCGACAGGGCTGCTGGCGGTGTCAGCGTCTTTTTGCTGACTGGCGGCAATGCTGTCGAACAGTGCTTCCAGATCCGGGGAATCTCCACTTTCCAGAATGTGATCCGGCACGATAGCCTCTCCTCAGGACTGACCAGGCAAGTGTTTTTGCTCTGTTTGTTGGTTTTACTTGTTCATGTTCTGGAAGATCTTGTTCATCTTTTCTTCCAGCGTGGCCGCGGTAAACGGCTTCACGATATAGCCGCTGGCACCGGCCATGGCTGCCTCGATGATGTTTTCCCGCTTGGCTTCGGCGGTAATCATCATGAAGGGCAGATGCTTGATCTGCTGGTCGGCACGGACCGCCTTGAGCAGCTCGATGCCCGTCATGTTGGGCATGTTCCAGTCTGAAACTATAAAGTCGAAATGTTGCGTTTTCAGCTTGTGCAAGGCGACCTGGCCGTCTTCGGCCTCGTCCACATTGGTAAAGCCCAGCTCTTTCAACAGGTTGCGTACGATGCGTCTCATGGTCGAGAAGTCGTCCACAACGAGGAAGCGCATGTTTTTATCTGGCATCTGGGTAGGTCCTGAAATGTCGGTATTCCATTGAGCCGTTGATTTTAACGGTTACCTCTGCAGAAATGGAATCAAAGTTTCAGCCAGGATTGCCGGGTCGAATTTGGCAACATAGGCATCCACCCCCACGCTGGAACCCATCGCCTTGTTGGCATTGGACGACAGCGAGGAATGCATGATAACCGGGATGCCTTTGAAGCGGA
>NZ_JAELUD010000234.1:0-303 GCF_016429185.1 Aquitalea sp. ASV11 | reverse complement strand
CCCCCCCCCCCCCCCCCCCCCCCCCCCCCCCCCCCCCCCCCCCCCCCCCCCCCCCCCCCCCCCCCCCCCCCCCCCCCCCCCCCCCCCCCCCCCCCCCCCCCCCCCCCCCCCCCCCCCCCACCCACACCCCCACATCTTACTGTTCGTCGGCAGCGTCAGATGTGTATAAGAGACAGCAGTTGGGGTAAACCGCTCACTGTCACCATCACAATAGTGAATTGTTGAATCTGTCACCATCGGGCCTGGCTCCGTAGCATGAAGGGGTAGCAGCGCCATCCGGCGCATGCACGGTGACAAGGAGCC
>NZ_JAELUD010000233.1:0-303 GCF_016429185.1 Aquitalea sp. ASV11 | reverse complement strand
GCCAATTGCGCCGCCCCAGATCAGGCCATTGAAGATGCTGACGCCCAGTTCCTTGCGCCACAAGCGCCAGGCCTGATTCACCTGCATCTGCCCCATGGCCAGGGCGCGTACGATCATGGTGATGGTCCTGTCTCTTATACACATCTGACGCTGCCGACGAACAGTAAGATGTGGGGGTGGGGGTGGGGGGGGGGGGGGGGGGGGGGGGGGGGGGGGGGGGGGGGGGGGGGGGGGGGGGGGGGGGGGGGGGGGGGGGGGGGGGGGGGGGGGGGGGGGGGGGGGGGGGGGGGGGGGGGGGGGGGG
>NZ_JAELUD010000231.1:0-304 GCF_016429185.1 Aquitalea sp. ASV11 | reverse complement strand
GACTTGCCTGCCGAAGTGCTTGCCAGCACAGACAGCCACGTAGCTGCCTGATCAGGAAGCAAAAAGCCGCTGGAATCCAGCGGCTTCAGGCTGCAAACAAAGAGATTTGGTGCGATTGTTCTGGACCTGTCTCTTATACACATCTGACGCTGCCGACGAACAGTAAGATGTGGGGGTGGGGGGGGTGGGGGGGGGGGGGGGGGGGGGGGGGGGGGGGGGGGGGGGGGGGGGGGGGGGGGGGGGGGGGGGGGGGGGGGGGGGGGGGGGGGGGGGGGGGGGGGGGGGGGGGGGGGGGGGGGGGGGG
>NZ_JAELUD010000230.1:0-304 GCF_016429185.1 Aquitalea sp. ASV11 | reverse complement strand
CCCCCCCCCCCCCCCCCCCCCCCCCCCCCCCCCCCCCCCCCCCCCCCCCCCCCCCCCCCCCCCCCCCCCCCCCCCCCCCCCCCCCCCCCCCCCCCCCCCCCTCTCCCCCCCCCCCCCCCCCCCCCCCCCCCCCACATCTTACTGTTCGTCGGCAGCGTCAGATGTGTATAAGAGACAGGTGTCGCCGCTATGGAATGCGGTAATGCCGATATGGCCCAGGCCCGGCTGGTCGGACAAGTCCATGGTCCAGTACACCGGCCATAGCAGGCAGAGTTCGTCCGCCAGCTTGCCTGCGTCGTCCGCC
>NZ_JAELUD010000229.1:0-305 GCF_016429185.1 Aquitalea sp. ASV11 | reverse complement strand
CCCCCCCCCCCCCCCCCCCCCCCCCCCCCCCCCCCCCCCCCCCCCCCCCCCCCCCCCCCCCCCCCCCCCCCCCCCCCCCCCCCCCCCCCCCCCCCCCCCCCCACCCCCCCCCCCCCCCCCCCCCCACACCCCCACATCTTACTGTTCGTCGGCAGCGTCAGATGTGTATAAGAGACAGGGCTGGACGTCTGTTGCGCTGGGAGGATGACGAATCGCCGTTTGGCGATGAATGGACCTACAGCCTGCGACTGGATGCCCTGAGCACCGATGAAGGCCTGCTGCGCCGTGTGGTGTTGCAGCCGGTG
>NZ_JAELUD010000228.1:0-302 GCF_016429185.1 Aquitalea sp. ASV11 | reverse complement strand
CCCCCCCCCCCCCCCCCCCCCCCCCCCCCCCCCCCCCCCCCCCCCCCCCCCCCCCCCCCCCCCCCCCCCCCCCCCCCCCCCCCCCCCCCCCCCCCCCCCCCCCCCACCCCCCCCCCCCCCCCCCCCCACCCCCACATCTTACTGTTCGTCGGCAGCGTCAGATGTGTATAAGAGACAGGTGGCGTGAGTACTGCGTCAAACTGCTGCTCTGGCAGTTTCAGCCGTGCCAGCTGGCTGCGTAGCTGGTCCGGGTCGGCTATCAGCAGCTGGGCCGCCCCGCTTTGCAGCAGGCGCGGACATTC
>NZ_JAELUD010000227.1:0-305 GCF_016429185.1 Aquitalea sp. ASV11 | reverse complement strand
CGGTGGTGCCGCCAAACTCGGCTTCTTTCTCGGCCAGCACCACCTTCAGCCCCAGCCGGGCGGCGGTGACGGCGGTGGCCAGCCCGCCTGCGCCGCTGCCCACTACCAGCAGGTCGCAGTGCAGGGTCTGTCTCTTATACACATCTGACGCTGCCGACGAACAGTAAGATGTGGGGGTGTGGGGGGGGGGGGGGGGGGGGTGGGGGGGGGGGGGGGGGGGGGGGGGGGGGGGGGGGGGGGGGGGGGGGGGGGGGGGGGGGGGGGGGGGGGGGGGGGGGGGGGGGGGGGGGGGGGGGGGGGGGGGG
>NZ_JAELUD010000226.1:0-305 GCF_016429185.1 Aquitalea sp. ASV11 | reverse complement strand
AGGCTGGCAGCCATGGTGGGCAGGGTGATCAGCAGGCCAATGATGGAGAGGGCGGCGAGGGCTCTATGCAAAAGACGTGGCATGTTTCGGTTTGCTGACGGTGGTGAAATGTGTTGATGTGCAGGGCCTGTCTCTTATACACATCTGACGCTGCCGACGAACAGTAAGATGTGGGGGTGGGGGGGGGGGGGGGGGGGGGGGTGGGGGGGGGGGGGGGGGGGGGGGGGGGGGGGGGGGGGGGGGGGGGGGGGGGGGGGGGGGGGGGGGGGGGGGGGGGGGGGGGGGGGGGGGGGGGGGGGGGGGGG
>NZ_JAELUD010000225.1:0-305 GCF_016429185.1 Aquitalea sp. ASV11 | reverse complement strand
CCCCCCCCCCCCCCCCCCCCCCCCCCCCCCCCCCCCCCCCCCCCCCCCCCCCCCCCCCCCCCCCCCCCCCCCCCCCCCCCCCCCCCCCCCCCCCCCCCCCCTCTCCCCCCCCCCCCCCCCCCCCCCCACCCCCACATCTTACTGTTCGTCGGCAGCGTCAGATGTGTATAAGAGACAGCCCATGTGCTGGTGGACCCGGCAGTGGCCGATGAATTTGTCAGCCAGCTGCAGCAGGCCTTGCAGCGTCGTTTTCCAGCCAGCAGCGGCGATGCCGTGCCCGAGGGATTGCAGCCCATGATCACCCT